>CAZTAB010000028.1:0-8210 GCA_964611475.1 uncultured Verrucomicrobiota bacterium
GCAAATCAATTACAATGCGCAAATCGCCGGGTACTATGAACCCGAAAGGGAAATTGGAGACATGCTTCGGCCCGGCGATATTCTCGGAAGGATCGTCATGCCGCTGGGGCAGGTCGCTGAAATGGTGCGGTCGACACAGACAGGATTGCTTCTTGCCGTCCGCGCTCTGGCCCGGGTCGAGGAAGGGGACTGCCTGGCGGTTATCATCGAAATGGACGTAAAATAGAGAGCGGAGGAACATCATGAGTGAGCGACCCGTAGTACTGATCACCGGCGCTTCGCAGGGTATTGGAGCATCAACAGCGGAAGAATTCGCCCGCCGCGGATACAACACTGCCCTGCTCGCCCGGAACCGGCAAAACCTGGAAGCGGTCGCGGAAGCGGTCCGCAGCCACGGTGGTGAAGCCTCGGTATACGACGGGGATCTGGCCGATCTCGAGTACGCGGAAAACACGGTGGAGCAGTGCGCAAACGATCTAGGGCGTATCGATGTTCTCGTCAACAATGCTGCGTGGCGGGAGATCATTCCGCTGACCAAGATCACCGTCGAGTCATGGGAACGCACGTTGCGCATCATGCTGACCACGCCCGCATTTCTCGCCCGGTGGTGCGCTCCGCACATGGAGAGAATCGGCAAGGGGGTCATCATCAACATCTCGAGCCTGCAATCCCGTCGCGTTTCCGGCTTCGCCACCCAGTACATGGTTGCGAAGGGCGGCATGGACTCCCTGACCCTGGATCTTGCCGCGCTCTACGGGTCGCGCGGCATTCGAACGGTGGGCCTCAACCTCGGCGCCATCGATACCGCAATGAGCGGAGATTACGAAACGGAAGAAACCGAAGGCGTCGCCCGGTACATGCGAAAGTATTCTGAGGACATGATTCCACTGGGGCGTTGGGGAACGCCGGAGGAAATTGGACGATGCATCGCCATGTTCGCCTCGGATGACGCTTCCTACGTAAACGGGTCGAACATCGTGATTGACGGTGGATGGACCCATTGCCTCTGGCCCCACAGCTTCAAGAAGATGATGTTCCCCGAGGATTTCAAGTGAGTATCTGGCGGTTTGCGGATTGGATGCACCCGTGCAAGGCCGTGGCCCGCATTACACTTGGCGAGGGGAATACGCCGCTGGTCCGATCCCGCCACATCGGTCCGTCCACCGGGATTGAGCATCTCTACTTTAAACTGGAAAGTGCCAACCCGACCGGATCCTACAAGGACCGGTTTGCAGTGGCCGCTGTATCGGACATGGTCATGCAAGGCAAGCGGCGGTGCGTGGCAACCTCCAGCGGAAATACCGGCTCTGCGCTGGCCGCAGCATGCGCGGCCGCAAACATCGCATGCGAGATCGCCGTCGTCGTCACCGCGCCCCAGGGAAAGCTCCGTCAAATGCATGCGTACGGGGCAAACCTGTACACAGTGGCCGGATTCGGCATTGATCCCGACGCCACCCTCGAAACATTCGACACCATCGCGCAACTCGGCGCCGTGCCGGATGCCCAGTTGCAGATCAGCGCGTATCACTACAGTCCCGTCGGCATGACCGGGGTGCAATCGATCGGATACGAACTCGCGGAGCAGGCCCGCGACATCGGGCGGCCCATCGATCATGTCTTCGCCAGCGCCGGCGGCGGAGGCCTCACACTGGCGACCGCAAGGGGCTTCGAACGGGCGGCGGCGGAAGGCGCCATCGACCGCAGTCCGGCCGTGCACTGCGTTCAGCCGGAGGGCAACAACACCATCGCCGGGCCGTTGCGCGAAGGCGCGGCACAAGCACAGAACGTGGACTGCACTACGGACGTCAGTGGCCTGCAGGTCCCCTCGGTCATCGACGGTAATGAGGTCATTCCCGCCTGTCGCGCCTGCGGAGGAACCGGCGTCCTGGTGAGCGATGACACCGTTTGGGCCACGCAGCAGCGCATGGCTAGGGAGGAGGGCATTTTCTGCGAACCGGCCGCTGCCGTGCCGCTGGCTGGAGCACTCCAGGCGGTGGAGGCCGGTGATCTTGCGAAGGGCGATGTCATTGTCTGCCTAGTAACCGGCACCGGGTTCAAGGATGAGACATCGGTCGAGCGAATGGTTGCGGACTCTCCTTGCCCCACCCTCGCCCTGGACGATTTACGTGCGCGGTTGTGACGCGGACTCGTTCAACCTAACCGTGAAATCGGCGGCGACGCCCCCGACTGGACCCAAAAGGCTCTGCTGGGTCATGGATCCCCGCCGTGATTGCCCGCCCATGGAGCGGAAAAGCGCAAGCCGGGCGTATACCAAATCTTTGTCACCGCATGCTACAGCGAAGTGCGATTGCGGCTCCGGGCATCGTGCACCATCCGACCGCTGTGAAAAATGCCGCGCATCGCGCGGTCCCGCCACGCTTCGGCCGCATCGTAGTAACGCTTTTTCGGGTCAATGGCTGTAATGAGAATCCCCGCGCGGTTCCGTTGCAGATGATCCGTGATCACACCGTCCGGACGGACGACGAAACTCGGCCAACTGCTCTCGCGGGCTGATGTGTTGTTGGAACTGATCCACATGTGGTTATTTGCCGCATAGGCTTGCATGGTGGGAGGGACGATAATGCCGTGGACATTCGCTGCCAGGTTCCAACGCCTGTCCTGCCCTACCGACACTTTGCACGCCTGCCTGAATTGAGCAGGTGACTGGTGGCCATTGTGGTAGGAATGAAACATGACCTGAACCTTGCGCTTCTTGTATTCGCGGTATAGTTCCTCATAGCGGAAGTCGTGGCAGATCAGCGCACCGCAACGAATTCCGCGAATCGTAAAAACGGCAAAGTGGTCGCCGGGCGAGTAATGCAGCAGGTCGCCATCTCCACCCTTCCGCGAACCGGTGCAGAAGATCTTGTCGTACCGGTCGACGACCCGGCCCTGAGGATCGATGATATAGAGGCTGTTGCGAGGCTTGTTGCGGCCCGTCAGGGGATGGGTGGAGCCAAGGATCACCCATAGTTTCCGCCTGCGGGCTTCCCCGAGGATCCGCCCCGTCGCTGCGCTCAGCCGATCCCAGTCCATTTCTTTCATGGATCGGAATTCCACGCCAGCATACCCCGAGAGCGCTAGCTCGCTGAAGTGGACAACGTGCGCGCCCTCCCGGTGCGACTGGCGCATCTGGCGAAGGATGTAGTTCGTGTTTCGGGAGATGTCACGGTCAACGGGGAACTGGCAGGTAGCGATGGTCAGTTTCATGATTGAATCGGAGTGTCGAATATCGAATGCTGTATGTCGAATAAACAAACGCGGCGGGCACGGGATTCAGCCGACATGATTGTTGGAATCGACCAGGGGACGACGGGAACGACCGGGATTCTATTGGATCTCGAAGGCAACGTGGTTGATTCCCGCTACGCGGCCCATCAGCAGGTTTTTCCGCGAGCGGGCTGGGTAGAGCACGATCCGCTCGAGATCTGGTCAAACGTCGAATCCATCGCGCGGGCACTCGCCCGGAAGTCGGACGGTAAACTCCTGGGGGTCGGCATCGCGAACCAGGGAGAAACCGTCCTCGCCTGGGACCGGCAGCCATCTGCTCCGCTCGGCAACGCCATCGTGTGGCAGGACACCCGGAGCCAGGCGTGGATCGACGAGGTAGCTGCCGACACCGGCCGAGCCCGGTATGTGCACGAAACGACCGGCATGCACCTGGACTCCTACTTTTCCGCCGGAAAGATGCGATGGATTCTAGAACATGTTTCCGGAGCCGGCACCCTCGCCGCCGCGGGAAACCTCTGCTTCGGGACCCTGGACGCATGGCTGATCTGGAAGTTCACCCAGGCACAAGAATTCGTCACCGATGCCTCGACCGCGGCCCGAACCCAACTCATGCGACTGGCGGATGTCGAATACGATCCCGACCTGCTCGAACTGTTCGAAATACCGCCTGGCTCGCTGCCGGAAATTATTTCCTGCGATACGCGGATCGAGATCCGTGGACTGGGGGTGGAGCTCGACGGGGTGCCGATCGCGGCAAGCCTGGTGGATCAACCGGCCGCCGTGTTTGGTCATGCCTGCCTGCAGCCGGGACAGTCAAAAGCAACGTACGGGACCGGATGTTTTGTCTACCTGAACGTCGGGGACTCGGCGCCGCCGGTCGCGGAAGGTCTGCTGGGGACGCTTGCCTGGACACGAAGGGACGGCCCTGTCTACGCCCTCGACGGGGGCGTGATCGCGGTCGCCTCGATTCTGACCTGGCTGAAAGATCAGGTGGGGATCCTCGGAAGCGCAAAGGATATCGATGCGATGCTTTCGAACCATTTCCCCCCGGAAGAGTTGACCTGCGTAACCGCCCACGCCGGATTGGGCAGTCCGGTATGGGACCGGCAGGCCCGGGGCGCCTGGCTGGGGATGAACCTGGCCACCGGCCGCAACGACCTGGTCTATTCGGCGCTCGAGGGAATCGCCTTTCGCGTGTACCAGGTCGTCTCCGCCATGGAGCGCGTGTCCGGAACTCCAATCCCCGCGCTTCGCGTCGATGGCGGCCTCTCTCGCTGCGACACGCTGATGCAATTGCAAGCAAACCTTCTCAACCGGCCGGTGGAAGCCGTCGTGGATGCCGAGGCTACGGCTCGGGGGATAGCCTTTTTTGCCGCACGCAGCATGGGTTTGTGGGAATCGGATGCGGAAGTCGTCAATCGGGTTTCCGTGCAAAAAACCTTTCACCCGAAGTGGAGCCTGGATGCGGCGGAAGCTTGTAGGCAAAGGCACGAAAGAGCCCAGGGGCTGGCCCGGATCTGGGGAGAAAGCTGAACACAGCCCGCACGTAACGCAGGATTTGACCCGAGATCGGATTCATGGATTCTGGTCCACAGCAACTCACAACGTGACCACTGGGCATTGGGCTCAGTTGATTCCGGGATGAACAGGTTGACGCTTTAAATTCCGCAGGGTGCAGAGCCCGCCCCAGTCTGCGTATTTCATGGGTCTGGCTCTGCCCGGGCGTCGGAGCCCGAGACGTTCCCGCTGCCGCCCCAGCACTTCCTCCACAAAACCACGGCTTCCCAGCACCAACCCCTCGGTGAGGTACCGCACCCGGCATCGCAGCAGTTCCTCCCGACTCAGCTCTCCGCCGGTTTCGATCATCACCCGCACCTCCTCCGGGCTGATGCCCGCCCGCTTTTTACTCCGCCCCGCGCGTCCGTAAAGCAGTTGTCGATAGCCCCGCGAGGTTTGCCCCCACTGTCCCGGGCGTTCCTCCAGCACCCGCCCAAGCCCCTGACGGCTCCTCCTGCTTCCCCCCACCGCTTCTCCGTAGCCACAAAACCGGTAGTCCTTGGGATCATCCACCAGACCCGCTCGCACTGCATTCAGGTCAATGTACGCGGCTATCGTGCGGAGCGCTTCGGGTTTAAATTCCACCAGCACACTCTTGAAGCGCTCTTCCCACAACGTGCCCTTCCGCTCCCGGCTCCCGTTGTACCACTGCGTGAAACGCTGCTTGAGCGTCTTCATGAACTCCGAAATATCGGACATCCGCACCAGGTACCTCACCCGCAGCGCCTCTGCCAGATCTTCCCGCCCCTCCGCACGGTAGCCCTCCAACTGCCCCCGAACCTCTGAGACGTACCTCGCGGAATACAAATACTCCAGGCGCCGCAGCAGTGCCTCATCACCCAGCTCCCGGCACTCGGGCACCTCCAAAAGCAGGTGAAAATGATTCGAAAGTATCGCATAGGTCAGGATCCGAACCCCGCTGAAGCCCTCCACCTGACGCATCAGCACACGGAACTTCTCCTTCTCCACATTCCCCAGCAAGAACTCACCGCCCACCACACGCGAAAGGCAATGATACCCCGCTCCCACTCCTCCAAGGATCCGCGCACGTCTCATAATCCTTCTTTTAACCTCACTAAATACCCCCGTCAATAAATAAGGGACTGTCCCTTATATTGTTGCAAGGGAAGAAGGGTTGACAGAAAAGGGCAGCTCCTCTATGTTCCCGCTTCGATTTTCTTGAGGTCGGCAGGGCTGGGGCATGAAAACAACATTTTTGAAAGAGAGCGAAGTCGAGCGGGAGTGGTACCTGATCGATGCCACGAACAAGCCGGCGGGTAGGGTCGCGGTTGAAATCGCGAATCTCCTTCGTGGTAAGAACAAACCGTCCTTTGCACCGCATACTGATACCGGAGATCACGTTATCGTGGTAAACGCCGAACTCGTGAAACTCACCGGTTCCAAGGAAGAACACAAAATCTATGAGAATTACAGCGGATATCCCAGTGGCCTGAAGCGATACAAGGCCAGCACCGTCCGCGAAAAGAATCCGACCCGGATCGTGACTCAGGCCGTGCGGGGAATGCTTCCCAAAACCCGGCAAGGACGTAAAGTGTTCCGGCGGCTGCACGTTTACACGGGCACCGACCATCCCCATGAGGCGCAACAGCCGAAGGCCCTGTAGCTCGCGACAAAGCTTGGAGAAAAAACACGTGGCGAAAAACACAGTCAGCGAATATTACGCAACCGGCCGACGGAAATCGTCCGTCGCGCGAGTGCGGCTCATGCCGGGCGTTGGAAAACGCCAGATCAACGGGATGTCCGCAGAAGACTACTTCCAGACACCCGCTCTTCTTAATTTCGTCGAACAGCCGCTCGCGGCTGTCGAGGCGGCAAAACAGTATGACATCATCGCGAACATTCACGGGGGCGGAAAAGTGGGCCAGGCCGGGGCCCTCCGGCACGGGATCGCTCGAGCTTTGGTGGTAGCGGACGAGGAAACCAAGCCTTCACTGAAAGAAGGCGGGTTCCTTACCCGTGATTCGCGCATGAAGGAGCGTAAAAAACCGGGACAGCCGGGGGCACGCAAGCGATTCCAGTTTTCGAAGCGATAACAAGAAAATCTGGCTCCACGAAATTCCGTCCCCGGCCGCTCTAGCAGCCGGGGTTTTTTTTGATTTCCAACAGACAAACACAGAGAGCACGTAATGGATTCCGAAAATAAAATCGAGATGGAAGACTCCCCTGCCCTTCCCTCCGGGTTCCGGGCGGCCGGCGTCCACTGCGGCGTGAAACCCGCCGGCCCCGATCTCGCCATCATTGCTTCGGACACCCCCTGCACTGCGGCAGGAACATTTACGACCAATCGGGCTGCCGCGGCCTGTGTCCGATACTGCCGGGAACGATTGTCCGGGAAAACCATGCGGGGCATTGTGGTGAACAGCGGAAACGCCAACGCATGCACCGGCGCGGCCGGGCAGCAAGGCACCGAAACAATGGCGCAGATCGCATCTGAGACGCTCGGCGTACATCCCGAAGAAGTTTTCGTCTCCTCCACGGGAACAATTGGGGTTCCACTTCCCATGGACGCAATCGAATCGGGCATCCGAAACGCAGCAAAAGAACTCTCAAACTCCGGCGGGGCTGCAGCAGCCCGCGCGATCCTCACGACCGACACGATGCCGAAGCATGCCACCACGACGTTCCCCGTCGACGGTAAAACCGTCCGCGTGACGGGCATTGCGAAAGGCGCGGGCATGATTCATCCGAACATGGCGACCATGCTGTGCTACATCCTGACCGACGCAGCAGTGAGCAAAACGGATCTACAGAGCCTCCTAGAAGTGTCGGTGGGGCAAAGCTTCAATCGAATTTGCGTGGACGGAGACCAGAGCACCAACGACACAGTCCTGCTGCTCGCCAATGGCACCGTGGGCACCCCCCCACTCCAGGCCGGAACTCCCGGATGGAACCATTTTTCCCAAGGCTTGGCCACGATCACAAAAGAACTGGCGTTGCGAATCGTGCGCGATGGTGAGGGGGCAACGAAACTCGTTACGGTGCAGGTCTCCGGCGCGGCGTCCGAAAAGGATGCGGACCGGGTCGCACGATCCATCGCGAACTCCCTGCTGGTGAAAACAGCATGGGCAGGCAATGATCCGAACTGGGGCAGGATTCTTTGCGCGGCCGGGTATGCGGGCGTGCCGATGGATCTGGATCGAATCGATGTTTTCTACGGAACACTTCCGGCAGTCCAGGGAGGAGTATCAGCCGGGACCGATCCCGCCGCGCTGCGGGCTGCAGTCGAACAAGAGGCCTTCACCGTATCCTTGGACCTGCATAGCGGGAGCGATGAGGCGGTCGTGTACGCCTGCGACACCACGGAAAATTACGTAAAAATCAACTCTGAAGAGTGAGCCATGGAAGACCTGATCGCCAAAGCAGCCGGCATGATCGAAGCCCTTCCGTTCATCCAACGGTTT
>CAZTAB010000029.1:0-4158 GCA_964611475.1 uncultured Verrucomicrobiota bacterium
AACCGACGTCGTGCTCGAGCCAGTCCACGTACGGGTCGACGGCGTCCTGCCAGGCCCCCCGGTAGGTGCGCAGGCGGATCTCAAACATCCCCGGTGCACGCGTCCCATGGGGAAAGGCGCGATGCATCACCACGCCGGCCGTGTTTCCGTCCCCGAACGTGAGCACGGCGGACGGGCCGATCAGCGGGTCGCGCCCGGATAGAAACCAGCCGGCGTCTTCCTCCTGGAACAATGCAACCAGCGGTTGAACCACTCGCGGATTGAAACTGATGTGTGCGTTCTCAAGTCCATCCACGCCGCCTTCCCATGGTGCGCGAACCGCCTGGGAAACGCCCATGCCGTCCACCGTCACCAGGCTGCAGCCGGCGATATCGCAACCGAGGAGAGGAATTTGCATCATTCCCACCGGCTGTTCCGTTCGGGCGGCGCTCCGCAGAACGAGGTCGCCCCGACCGGGCAGAATCTCCCAGTGCAGTTCCCACACCGTCCGGTCAGGACAACGGATCTCCGTGTTGACCGCGCCGGGAGAGAGCTCCTGGAACACCTCGCAATTGTCGAGGTCGATCCTTCGGCCGCCAAACAATGGGATCTCGGCGGGCAAGGCCTCCGGCTCGACCGATAGGAGCAGCTTCCCTTCTTCGCGCTCCTTTAGCTGGTAGATTATTCCGGAACAGAATCGTGCCTCCAGAACCTCGTTTGTGAGCACCGCGCGCCGTGAAACGTCCCGCCAGGCAGCACCGCCTTCCGCCGCGCCGCCGGCGGCAGCCAGGAAAAGGATGGCCGCGGCAGTGCACCGATTGAGGATGTTCCAGGTTGCGGATGGTTTCGTGGTCAATGTGTAAACCCTTCCTGCGACAGCATGAATACGCGCCTCCTGAGGCCAGTTCTGAAAGAGCACCTTATCCCGAGAGACTATGCCGGTACCGGCTCGCCGGCACAAGCTTGACCTCTTCGCAGCAGGGACCAGGTCCGCCCGTCTATAGTCGGCTCCCGTTGTCGCTTGCTTTCCACGGATCGCCGTCGAGGATGAGCAGGCCGATCTGCTTGACCGCGCCGGGGCTGTACTCTTCGGAACGGTCTCTTCCTGCGGAACGGCCCTCGTACCAGGCGTAATAACGGCCTTCGTGCTTGATGAATTCCGTGATCCACATGGCACCGCCGTCCCAGTCGTCCGGGCCGCCGCGATCGATCACCGGATTGGCGGGATGTCGCTCCCACGCGCGTAGCTCGCGCGACCGGGCCAGCCCGTAAACCGCCGGATAGTCCCAGTGCCGGCTGCAGCCGCCGTAGAGCATGTAATACCAGCCGGACGCCTCATCGAAGCAGACGGCGGGCGTGACGATGGAATTCCCGTCCCATGCATCGGGATCCTCCGTGCCAAACACGCGCTCGGTGGGGCCGTGAAAACGCCGCGGATCGTCCGACACTGTCAGATGAATGGAAACACCCTCGCTGCGGTCGCTCGGACCTAAGGTGTAGAGCATGTGCCACCGACCGTCGTGATGGATCACGTTCGGCACCCCCGCGCTGGCTTCCGAATCGATGTTCAAAACCGGGTCCGTGCACTTTTCGAAACTGATCCCGTCATCGGAGATCGCTAGGCCGATGTTCTTGATCCAGCGCGGCTGGGTGCCGGGAACAAACCGGTCATAGGTCACCGTGCAGTAATAGAGAAAGAATCGCCCGTCGACGAGGACCACCCGGGGCGAAATCATCCCAAGTCGGTCGATGTCGCAGAAGCGCCCGTGGGTCAGGATTGGGTTGCATTTAAAAGAGGTGAACGTCTTTCCGTCGAACCGATCCTCGGGACAAGTGAGGAGGCCGACCCAGTTGAATCCCGGCACGCCGTTCCACCACGAGCCGAGTCCCCCGTCATGGTAGAAGTAACAGGTCCCGTCCTTGAACGTAGCCGTCGAACTCGTGCAGCGGTCGTTTTTCCAGCTGCCCGACTCCGGGCGGATGATGGGGTTGTCGGGGTCGCGAAGCCAGGTGGTCATCGGTTGGTCGTTGGCGTTGGAGCGAGGAAACTTTACATTTCTGTCATTCGACAAAATCGGCCCGACAACCCAACTCTAGGCAATAACCGTCGTCTCCACCAACCGCACCGCATAATCTCCCGGATATCGCTCGATGCTGGTGCCTGCGTCTTCCATGAGTTTTGTGCCGGCGCGGACGGTGACTTTTTTCGGGTAGGGAGGGCCGATTCGGAAGGTGGCTGTGTTTTCGTAGAAGCCCATGTAGTACCCGCCGTAGTAACCATCACTCAATTTCTTGAGGGCATCTGCCGCATTCTCGATGTCCCCGTTGGTCACGTGCTTGAACGTCAGGCCGGGAAACGTCCGCATCATCAACTGGGAATAAATGCTCGGATGAGTCCCGTTGAGGTTGTCGATCCGCTGCCGTTTGACGAGCTGGTTCTTCATGTTATCGATGGTTTCTCCTTCGTCCCACCACTCGACGATGTTGAAGCCGTGCGGAACGCAACCGCTACCCACCACGGTGACTCCGGAGATCGGTGCGTCCTCCTCAATCGTGATGAATCCATCCATCGATTTCAGCTCGACACCCTTGGTGGGATCGATCTCGTAGAAGTTCCCGATATCAAGATTGTCGTACATGAAGGGCGAGTGGTAGGCGTGCCGCCGGGTACTGAACTCCTCGCGCGTCTGCTGCGGTCCGAACTGCTTGCGCTGTTCGTCGGTGAATTTTTCGAAGAGGGGTAGTGCCATTTCCATGTTCCTTTCTGCTGGGTTTACAACATGGCGAAATAATCGATTTCCGCGACAACCTTTACGCCCGGTTCCTCGAGCCGGAGTTCCTCCCGGTCCTGGCGGAGAACCTCCGCGACGGAAAACTCGAAGGGGCGATCTGTATCTGTGAACCGGGCTTCGGCCTGAACGTCGTCCTCGCCTCCTTCCGCCCGGAGGGCGAAGCACATGCGGCAGAGTCCGCCTGCGCTCGACATCTTTAGCTCATAGGTCTCGAGCGATAGGTCGCCCCACCCGATGATCAAGGTTCCACCGACGACCTCAGCATGTGAAAATTCAAACCGGCCCGCCGCCGGAACGTTGAGCCATTCAAGGGTGATGTTGACGAGAGTTGTTTTCATGGGGCATTCCGTCATCCGTTATTCGATTTCACAGAAACTTCGATCACGCGAATCGCATAATCACCCGGATACCGCATTCTCTCTCCCCGATCCTCCGGACAGAGAGCGCCGGCGCGGATGGAAATCTTGTTCGGATAGGGCGGGCCGACGCGGAAGGTGGGCGTATTCTCCCAGAGCCCGAAGAAATAGTCTCCGTAATAGTCAAACGTGTGCATGCGCATGGCCTCAGATGCGTTGTTGCAAAAGCCGCCGGGGATGGTGCGGAAGGGCAGGCCGGGAAACGCGTACATCATCATCTGGTGGCCGATGCTGGGATGGATCCCGTTCAGTTCGTCGATGCGCTGCCGCTTGACGATCCCTTCCTTCATCTTCGTGATGTCTTCGTCCTCGTCCCACCACTCGCAAATGTTGAATCCCTTGGGCACACACCCGCTGCCGGTGACGGTCACCGAGACGATCGGCAACTCCTCCTCCACGGAGATATACCCGTCCAGCGCCTTCAATTCGATCCCCTTGTCCGGATCGATCTCCAGGAAATCGCCTACCTCCACATTGTCGTAGAGGAACGGCGCGATGTAGGTGCGTTGCGTGGTCTCTATGACTTCCCGCTCTCGTGGAGGCCCAAGCTTCTCGCGCAGGTCGGAGGTGACGGATTCGTGTAGTGTGCGGGTTCGGGTCATGGGGTTTCAGTCTCCACACAAATCTAACCTTATGTCATTTAGAAGTCTATGCCAAAGTTCGTGGACTGCGGCGACCTTGAGAAGTTCGCCCAAGGGTGTGCGGCATCTCCCGTTGCTGAAAGATAGCCCGAGGCACTCACATTGGGTCCAGCCGTGTCATTGGAGTCCAAGTCGTAGTTGGTTCCATTCCCCACGCAGATGTTCTTAAAGATCAGGTTGTTCTCGCTGATGTTGCAGCCAGAAAGAACATTCCCGTCACATTGGCCATGGTCGCCAAAAAAAATGAGTCCATAGAGCAAATTTCCGTTGATGGTACAACCCGAAATCGTGTTTCCGTTGCATTGCCCACCGTAGCCATCAAGGCGTATG
>CAZTAB010000030.1:0-7039 GCA_964611475.1 uncultured Verrucomicrobiota bacterium
GGCGGATCGGCCTGATTCGGTGAGAGGGCCCGGCAACCGGAGGCGAACAGAATGACCGGCAGCAGGAGGATCAAGGGAATAGACCGCATGAACCATCCGCCAGTGGATCGTGACTTGACGCATTCGGAAGATTTCATTCCTGAGGATAAAGTGCCAAAACAGAGTCCGGCAGGCAAGATTGGTGTTGAAGCGCGCTCCAGGGTGTCTGGAGCATGTCCGGTTTCGCGGACGCCAATTGACAATCATCAATCAAACGTCACCGTCAGCTGGATAAGCGCCTTGGCCGCAATGAAGATCGATGGCCGACACATCCCTTTTACTCACCAAACTCCAAGCCCCTCGCGAAAATTACCGGCACCAGTCCCCAATCTACGTACTCCTGGACCTGTTCCGAGGTTGTGAATTTTCTTGGGTTAAGCTGCCTCCAGCTCTCGTGACCGGGATTCAACCAGTTGGCCAGGAGCGGCGGACCGCAGTCCTGGCCACAGTAGCCGGGGGCGAGGACGTGTCCGATGTCGGGGTCGTTGCCCTCGGTAATGAATCGTAAGGTCGGAAATCGCTCCTGCATGCGTTTCATCCATGCGAACCGGTCCCAGACGGGAATGAGGCGCCAGCCGTCCAGGCCGATCTCGACGAAACCCCGCTCCTCGGCCAGCTCCAGCTCGGCAAACGCCGCTTCGACATCCTCGGGATCGGCGGGATCGAGAACCCACATCGAGCCGGTATTCCATCCTCCGGAAATTTGACCCGCGCGACCCCACCATGCGCCGAGAGTCATGTCCTGATCACGCAACTCGTGGAGAACAGGCAACGTCTCCTCTAGTTTGGGCAGCCACCTGGTCATGAACTCCGGGGGGTAGTTCTCCCCCACGCGGTAGCGCCCGGAGGGACTCCAGATGTGGACGCGCTCATACCCGTTGCCGATTCCCTGGCGTTTGACGCGCTCGACCACCGGCCGCCACCCTGCCAGATCCAGGCGGGAGTCCGGAAAGTAGCCGCGCGGATTGTCCGCGGAAGGCAGATCCGCCTGGGCGGTTCCCACGGCGTAGACGGGCCGCAGATCCGCCTCGTACTGCACTTCGCCATAGGTTTCCCGAAAAAATCGGCGGTAGGGTTCCAGCGTGTCCAGCCAGTGTTCCGGTTCCGCGAACCGGACCGCGATGCGATACCGGTCCGAGCCACCCGGCTCCAGCAGGGGTCGCCCCCGGGGCTCCATGTAGCCCTGACGCCGCGCGTACAAATCGACTTCGATGCGGAGGTGCCCCAGGAGCTCCTGCATGTGCTCGTAGTTCGAATACCGGAATTCCACCCAGTGTTTGCTCTCCGGCAGCGAGTAGATCAGGCTCACTCCGACGGCGAAGCTCTTGTTGAACAGAACGGCCACCGGGGAGTAATTATTCGGATAGGTGGACGCCTTGTTGAATCGATAGGCCACGGTCTTCGTGGCCGGCTCACTGTTTGTTTTCCCGAGTTCGAAATCCACTAGGCACCCCAGATCCCTGGCGTCCAGGTAGGTGAGAAACCTGCCCATGAAGATGCCGTGCAGGTTGAACGCCGGCCGCTTCTGCAGGCTCTTCGTGGGATTCCAAACTTCAAATACGACGTCGAATCCGCCCGGGACCTTCTCGAGCTCGTACTTCAGCTCGCACTTGTTCTGCGTGAACAGTCCGCGTTCCAATGCCCGGACCAGGGGCTGCGCAATTCCGGGCGCCGTCACCTCCACGCATTCGCCCTGCAGGGCGGGTTTGACGGAGACGTTTACGTCCAGGTAGTTCGGTTTGCCGGCGGTGAGAACATCGGGTTGTGCCAGTATCCCGATGAGTGGGAATAGTATTGCTTTCCAAACGTGACTCATGATTGAGCCTCCTTTTTCCCAAACACTAGGGTTATTGCGCAACTTGCTGATATCAACATTCAACAATCAACATCCAACTTCCAGGTGGGGGGATTCTCTTCACTTGAATGTTGGGCATTGAATGTTCAATCTCGGAACCTTGAAAACGTCTGAATACTGCCACAAGCCAATTCGAGTGGTGAGTCCGGCGGGCTCGATCCGCTGAGGATTCGAATGAATAACATGATTTACATATCGCGAACTCATACTTTGTCTGCGCGCATTCACGTGGTAGGCCTCGGACTGACGGCGCTAGGCTGTGCTCTTGCGTCGTGTGCGCACCTCGAAGGCGGGAATCCCGGGGCATCGCCGCCGACACCGTTAGACGTTCGCGTCCCCGAGCCCAATCAAGCCTATATCTGGGCGTACGCCGGCCCCGGTGACGACGCACGTCCGCTTTTCTAGATGCTGCTGCCGGAGGCTATCCACACCGCCGGGGTCGACGTGATGCCGGTGGAAGCACGTCCGGTGCGATCCTATTTTCACATGCAGCCATCGACCTGGGAGGAACGGGGCAACGGGCGGTCGCTAATGACCCAGACGCACCCCGGTTACATGACGTATGAAATCGCGCTGACGCCGGTCGCCGATGCTCTCTATCTCGAGTGGCGAATTCGCAACGACACCTGCAAGCCATGGATGGACCTGACGGCGCTCTTCTGCGTTGGCGCCGGCTGGGGATCGTACACCGGCGAGCATGATTGGTATAACCCTGACTTTCAGCCGCCGCCTCCGCCGCCCGTGGCAATCGATCCCAAGGAAGCCATGCGCGAATTCAGGCTGTCGATGATCAACAAGTGGAGAAACGAGCTCGTAAAAGAAAACGTCTGGGTGCATACGCCGGATGGGTGGAAGCGCTATCCGGATGCGGCGCCGCAGATGAATGTTCCCCTGATCGCCTGCCGGTCGCTGGACGGGACGAAACTCCTCGCGCTTGCCTGGGACACGCCGGCCCAGGCAAGTCACGGCGGGCATCTGTGCATTCACCTCGTGCCGAGGGTTGCCGAGGAACTCCGTCCGGGCGAGTGGGCGACATCACGCGGGGCAACCTACGTTCTCGAGGGCAGCCTCCACGATTTGCTGGAGCGGTATCGGCAGGATTTCGAGCGGTGAGATTTGCGAAGGGTTTGCGTCGCGCACGCCCCTGGCGAGCAAGCTCGGTGGGGGCGATGGATGGGAGCTACTCCTTGCCGATTATCAGCCCGTATCCCTGCTTCGGCCGTGCGTTGCGCTCACCACCGAACGGTTTTACCGCATAGCCGGACAGAGGCCTGCTTGCGGGCCTCACTACATACAGACCATCTCGCGCGGTATCGAAGAATATCTCTTTTTCGCGAGTCTCGAGTACGACGCGGCGGTCTTCTTCCGACACCTCCTCCACGATGACGGTTTCAATCCACGGACTCACAACCGTGCAGGGGCCGCCTCGTAGGCTTTCGATGGCGATGTACTTGATCTTCCCCTCTTCGGCCTCGGAGCTGACCAGGAACGCCCCCACCGCGCGTAGCCGGAACGCCCCGCTTTGATCGTCCGGAAGAGCAGGAAACACCCGGATCTTGCGATCGTGGCTTTGGAGCAGGCTCTCATTCACGATCATGGCGAAGATGCCCGCAGGCTCCAGATAAGGGATGAGACCCCCGGGGTGTTTTCCCCAATCGTACGAACGAAAGGCATCGTCGAAGTAGTGAAAAAAGCCCTGGGGATAGATCTGGAACGTCGCCTGGTGCTGCAACAGGCTCCAGGCTTCTTTCTTCAGGCCGATCCGGGCAGCGAAAACCCCCATCTCCATCCCGCCCCAGCCCATTTGCGGAATGCGTGCCAGTACGGTATTGACCGCGATTTGAAAAGGTCGGGTCCCCCGCTCTTCCAGGCCGATATCGCCGGAAGGGAACACGTTTGCGAGTTCGGGAAGCACCTTGTTCTTGGTCTTCGCCCCGACGTTATTGCGGAGCCCCTGTGCATATAGCGTCTTGCCCTCCTCGAACATGATGGGATAAGGCGGCAAGTGTGCCAGCACTTCCTGCCATTGATCGCGTCGATCATGATCCACATTGAGGATCCGGCTTGCTTCCAGCAGGATCCGGCAGCCGATTTTTACGTTTGCCACGTCCACCACGGGGTTCTTGAAGAAAGGCGGTTCCCGCGGCGTCTCGTAAGCCGCGCTGGGATAGATGTAGTAGATTCCCGCCTCGTCTTTCTTCATGTAGCCCAGGTAAAAATCAACGCATTCCTTCAACACGGGATAGGCCCGCGTGCGCAGAAAATCCTCGTCGCCGGTGTAGAGATAGTACCACCAGAAGTAGAATCCCATCTGGACGCCCGGGGAAAGCATGTAGCCCATGTCCTTGGGCGGAAGATGGTCCGGGTACCCCCACCGGTTCAAGGTTTCTCCGTACCAGGCGCCCTGTTGGACGTTGTGGTATTTGGCGGCCATCTCCTTTGTCACAGGCAGCATGTCCCAGTACATCTTGTAGTAGGGTTGAAGGAGTTTTAGGTGGTTAGCCGCGTAGAGAGGCCAGTAGGTCTCCTGTGTGTTGAGGTGCCAGTAGTGGCCCTCCCACCCGCGCGCGTCCTCCTGCCAGAGCCAGAGCCCGCCGTTGAATTTCACCGGGAATTCCCCCCTGGAGGTGCAGGCGAGATTGTAGATGGTCAGGTACCACAAGTTTTCCAGGTAATCGTCCGAGAGCGACACGAAAGACTGCCGCCAGAAGTTGCGCCACCAATCCTTGTGCTCTTCAGTCGTGATTTCCATTGTACGGGCTTCCGTCGCGTCGAGCAGCTTGCGCGCCTCTTCGAGGGGATTCACTCCGGGTTCGGTGGACGTCACCGCCGCAAGCAGCACGGTGAAGTCCGCCTTTCGTGCCGGCGCGATCTGGATGGTCGTCAGCCGGTCTTCCGGGCGGCTTTCTGCCGTGTACTTGGCACCGACGATCCGGCAGGCCAGCGCGTAGGATCGATCCGGGAATTTCTGCTTCAGCCAGATGTCGCGGTCCCGGGCGCCGACTTGAACTCCTTCTTCCCTCCATAGTGACAATTCGATCCGCCGCTCTACCGGCTCCCTGGTTTCCCCCCGGTGCCGTATGACCAGGACATTGGAATTGGCATCCACGTAACTGGAGATGTTGGCGTGCCCGGCCCCGGTGCGACCTTCGAGTGAAGCGATCGCTTGGTGGAGGTCAAGACGTCCGCGGAAATCATCTCCGTTCATCAGGTCTGCGCCCAGGTGCAGGGTCAGTCTGCCGCAGGCGCGCAGTTGATCTCTCTCCCACGTGTCGTTCTTGTTCAGGTTGAACTCCACGCTGTCCGGGGTCGGGGTCCAGACCGGCGCGGCCAGATCGCCGTTGCCCACCGGCAGGAATTCCCACCCGTTCGTGGGCGGACTCCGATAGACCGCGTCGTGCTTGGAAAGGAACGCCTCGTAATCTACCACGATGGAATTTCCATCGAACCCGACGGTGGTTGAACGTTGCGCATCCTCGTCGGCGGATGCCCGAGTCATCGCCACCCGAAACCCGAAAAACGGGGCGCGCTCATCGGGAGTAGACGAGATGCGGTTGGCCGAGCGGCAGAACCTTCCCCGGCCGTGACATCCTCCGCTTCGCAGCGCCCGAAACTCCCCGGTCTCCGGCCCGGTGTAGTCCGTCGCTTCCCCGTCCGGATACTCCGCATACCAATCGTGACACCACTCCCAGACATTTCCGTGCATGTCGTAGAGGCCCCAGGGATTGGGCTTTTTCTGCGCCACGGGATGCGCAAATCCTTTGTCCGGATTTTCGCGATCAACCGAGTACCACCCGTAGTGGCGATTCAGGTCGCGCCAGCCATCGTCGTGGCCATGGCTGAAGCGGGTGGTCGTACCAGCGCGGCACGCGTACTCCCATTCGGCCTCGGTGGGCAGCCGGTAGAGATTGCCTTCCTCCCGGGCCAGCAGTCGCCGGCAGAAATCCGCCGCCTCGAGCCAGGTAACGCCCACGGCGGGGCAGTCATCTCCAATCCTGGCGCGATGAATCTCTTTCCAGGGCTCGGTTCCGACGACTTCTTTCCATTGTGCCTGGGTCACTTCTGTCTTTCCCAGGAAGAACCCCTTCGTGATCACGGCCGGGTGCTGCTTTTCGTCCGGCTGTTGCTCCTCCTCGGGGGAACCCATGATAAACGAGCCGGACTCAATCTGAACCAACTCCATCCCGATGGAATTGGTGAACCCTTTAGGCGCCGGAGCGGATTCCACACCACTGGAAGACCCGTCACTTTGACGTCGTTCTTCCGATCCGAAGATTGAGCTGGCGCCAATAAGAAAACACAAACCCGTGAACATCAGACGGAGTCGACTCATCGATATGCCTCTTTCCCTTGAATCTATTCGAACGTTCTGACTTTTGCCCTAGTCGATGCAAGGTAATAAGCTTGCCCTTCGCAGGGGCGCCCGGCAAAGTTAATCCGGCGCAGGGGGCAGATTCCTGCGTGTTGGAGTAGTGAGAAACGAAAAGATCACTCACACCGCTGAACTTGCCATCATGCCGGCGGCGACATGGGTTTACCCTGATCGAATTGCTGGTCGTGATCGCGATCATTGCGATCCTCGCCGCCCTTTTGACACCCGCCATGCAGGAAGCGCTGGAACGGGCGAAGTCCATTGCCTGTCAAAGCAATCTTCATCAGGATGCGGTCGCATTAACGCAATACGCGGACGACCACGACGGCGTCATGCCGGCCTACTGGGACAACGCAACGCACAGCCCATCCGGCCCCGTGACTCACTGGCAATACACGATTGGCGTAAACTACCTGGGAGAACCCGATGCGCCCCAGTTCTGGACGAATGAGCAGATCCTTCGCTCCTCCCTCCACTGCCCGGCGGACACCGCCATCACGGTCCCGTACCTGGGTGGACAGCACACCCGTAGTGTCGCCATTAACGGGACGATGAACCCGAGACTGGCCAAGTGCAACGGGCGTTCCTGGCCACAGCCCTCCGGGGCGACCCTTGCGCGTTTGGCGCTGGTCAAGAATCCATCGGGCATGTGCATGGCCGGCGACGGCGCCGGCGCGGACTATACCAATGAATGGGGGAGCGCAGCGCGCTATTACGACATCCGCGGGAAAGTGTTCATGTATGTTCGCCACATGGGGGGGCTGAATATTGTC
>CAZTAB010000031.1:0-2674 GCA_964611475.1 uncultured Verrucomicrobiota bacterium
CAAGCAGCCGGCTGAACGACTGCATCCTGCGCAGTGGATCCATTTCCCCGAGGACGGACCGGACACGTTCCGTCGGGTTCTCCTCGTAGCTTTCCCGGGATTCCTCGACCCAGGCATCCGCCTCCGGTGCCTGTGTCATCACGGGGCGAACCGGCGCTCGATCCCGCGCCGTCGCATGAGGCCGGGGCTTGGGCCCCACCTCGCCGGGGACCTCCTCGACAGGGCCCTCGGCCGGAGAAGGCGCCTCGTGATCGGCAATGGGGTTGATGGTATGGCCCACCGCGAAGGCGAATAGAAGCGTGGCGAGCCAGAGGCCGCCAACAATGTAATGGACGCTTCGGAGCCTCATGGTCGATACGATCATGTGACATTCGCAGGTTGTCAAAGTGAAAACCGCGATGACCAGCCAAGAGATCGCCACCACCCGGATTTTTCCGGCTTCGATTCTCCCCCCCAGGGGGGGGCGCAAAGTGGGGGCGCTCAGGCACGAAAAGGAGGCCGACCCCAGGACGGCGGGGGAATTTGACGTTCTGTGATTCTCCATTGGCAGAGAAATCGTTTGCCGGGCGGCGGCGGTCAACCTGCTGGACCGGCCGGGTCGGGCATTGACTCGCTGGCGGGAGTATCCGACAAACCGGGCGTGAAGAACCTGTTTGATCTGTCGGGCAGGCACGCCCTGGTGACCGGGGCAGGCGGCGGCATTGGCACGGCGATCTGCAGGGGTTTCGCCGCTCACGGCGCATCGGTCGCCTGTCTGGATGTTGTCCAGGGTGCCGCGGAATCGGCCGCCGACGCGGTCCGAGATCAAGAGTCCAGGGGATTCCCAATCGTCTGCGATGTCACGCGGCCGGAACAGGTGAGCTGCAGCGTGGCACGTGTCCTCGACGAGTTCGGATCCCTCGATATCCTCGTGAACCTGGCGGGACGGGGCATGCTGAAACCGGCAGCCGACATTGCGCTGGAGGAATGGGACCATATCGTAAATGTCTTCCTGCGAAGCACGTTTCAGTTTTGCAGGGAAGTCGGCACGCACATGCTCGAGCGGGGCACGGGAAGCATCATCAATGTTTCGTCGATTGCCGCGCAAGTGGCGATGGGGCGGGGCGTCGCGCCCTACAGCGCCGCCAAGGCCGGCGTTGACGCACTGACCCGAGAACTGGCGGTCGAATGGGCGAAAAGCGGCGTGCGGGTGAACGCGATCGCGCCATGCCGCATTCTCACCGCGCCGCTGCGAGATCAGCTGAAGGACCCGGCAAACAATGCGGAGGCGCTTCTCGCCGACTGGACCGCCAGCATTCCCATGGGCCGGCTCGGCGAGCCGGAGGAACTCGTCGGACCCGCCGTCTTCCTGGCATCGCATGCGTCAAGCCTGGTCACCGGCCAGGTGCTCACGGTCGACGGCGGCTATACGATTACCTGATCCACCGGAAAAGCGGTGTGACTCGGGCGGGGAACGCGGCGTGGTCGAGCGCCTGCCGCGAAAATCAGCGGCCTTCTTTTCGACCCCGGGCGTTGGCAAGAAACTCGAAATAGTCCGGCAGGGCGTACTGCCGCGCAGAACGCCCCAACCACACCTACGGCCAGTCCCGGCAGCGCAGAGGGAAATGCTCCCCCGCACTGCCGTCCTTTAGACTTGCAAAAGTTTCTCCTGCCCACAGAATCCCCCCCCCCATCTCTTTTCGACCTGTTGTGTTAAAACAAATTACCAGCGTGGCTAGAGGCCAGATTTTGAAAATGTTTTCTCCTGCAACAACAGAATCCACCCTGCACAGGAATCACTCCTCACCGAACCCAGGTAAACAAATGAAGTATCTGATACGCTTTTTCCCAATCGCCATCGCATGCTTGATGCCTCCAGCAGTATTAGGAACACATACACATACGGTGGTACCAGGTCCTGATCCCGTTCGTTACACCACAAACGGCAGCGGCGACAGCCCAGCGATATTTACCAGGGAAATCTATCCTCTGGAAGTTCACGATCTGGAGGGGGGAAGCTCTACCGTGAGAATGAGCATGGAGGATGGCCGCTCCTTCAATCTCGTCCAAATTCAATTGAAAAACTCCGGCGGCGGCAATTTGGATGTTAAATATAGCAACGGAGTCACTTGGAATACTTCTAGTAATTCGAAATGGAGGACTAAAACCGAAGCGGGGAATTCTGGGCATGATGATATCGGCTATGTCTATTGGATTGAATTTAGGGCAAACAACAGAAGCGTTTATCTACGGAACATCGTCTTCGATTATAATAATGCAGCAGACACAGATGGAGATAATGTAGCTGATAGTGATGATGCCTTTCCTCATGATGCGTCTGAATACTCGGACACCGACGGGGACGGCACCGGCAACAATGCCGACACCGATGATGATGGAGATGGCGTCGAAGATGGCGCTGATGCCTTCCCATTGGATGCCGCAGAATCGGTTGACACCGATGGGGACTGATTAGGCGATAATGCCGATCCCTTCCCGCTCGATTACTCAGAATCGGTCGATACCGACAGTGATGGCACGGGCAATAATGCGGATACAGATGATGATGGAGATGGTATCGAAGATAGCTCCGATGCCTTCCCATTAGATACCACAGAATCGGTCGATACCGACGGGGACGGCACCGGCAACAATGCCGAAACTGATGAAGAAGGAGATGGTGTCGAAGATGGCT
>CAZTAB010000032.1:0-10355 GCA_964611475.1 uncultured Verrucomicrobiota bacterium
GACAAGCGTCGCTTCCGTGACATCTGCCGTCGAGATCTCGATCTTCGGACAACAATTGCCGCCCCCGGCATGGCTATTGATCCTTAGCGAATTCGTTCCCTTGACCTGAGGCGCACCCGCGCTACCCGGATCCGTCGATGCGTTAACAACTTGAACTAAACTCACGGATCCCGGTTCCACGATATTAGCTTGTGTGCCCACGCTCGGCGCCGCAGGATTAAAATCTCCCGAAGCATACTCAGACGCTGCAGTCGAGCTTTCAAAATCCTGCGAATAGATCACGGCACCCCACGAAGTCGCCACGGAAAGGCCCAAAGCGGTCCCGGCCGCGACCACAAATGCTGCTGTTTTCTTCCTGGTTCTCGTCATGTTTTTCTCCATGTGCTTTACACGTTATCCACACGGCGGAGCGATGAATTGCCTCCCTCCACCATATGTATGTCTCCTGCTTCTATGTTTCCACACGCCTTCTGCGTGATTTCCTTACTACTTTTCGACAATTCGATAAATCAGGCTTGGGTCCACGCCCGCGGGACCGGTTACTGCGACAGCCCCACCGGTTCCATTCACGGCCACGCCTGTGTTTCTCCAGAAAGGCTTGGAGGGGTTCTTGGCCGACTGAAGCAGATAATCGGTTCCGTCTACCGTCATAAATGAGAATGCATCTGAACTCGCCAGCCGGATCCCGAGGAATTCCGGCCCGGACGGCGCGGGTGCCGTGTCGACGATGGTAATGTCGTCCAAAAAGATGCCCGCACCAACTCCTGACTCCATCTGCCCGGCAATCTAGTACCGGCCAATGGTATCGAGGTCATCGCCTGCGCCAAAACCCTGGCCGTTGTTATCGTACATGGTGCCGTTGATTGTCAGGAGCACCCAGTCCGGGCTAACGGAGGCATCACAACTGATGGTAACGGTATTCCACTGGCCGTGATTCACTGCAATACCGGAATCCACCCAACCGCCGCCTTGGTAAAATACCGATCCATCCTGATCAAAGCGGAATGCGTAACCAAAGGGTCCACCATAGGTAACCGGCGGATTCGCGCTGCCTCCCTCCGCCGACCAGACCTCCAACAACCGGGCCCCCGCGGGCTCGGACGAGGGCACCCCGTAGAATGAAAAGGTCAGGGAGGACTGCGGCGGACCGGGAACGAGTTCGGAAGTGGTCGGCCAGATCTGATAGATCGGGGTTGTCGGTCCGGGCGGTGGTCTCGTTTTTGCATTGGAGTCGATCTTCAACGACTGCGATCCCTCGAAAACCTGGGGGTCACCCGACGGGCTCAGGTTCGCGGTGGTGTTCAAATCCACGACCTGGATAAACCATCGTTTCTGCTCCTGCACATTCTGGGAATATGCCGCCCCTTGTGGATCCGCGTCTTCGCCACTGTCATACTGCGTGGCAGGCTCGGAGCCCTCAAAATCCTGTTCGTAGATCGTGGCGGCGTGGGCAAATGACGCAGCCAGACCCAACGATGCGACCAGTGCCGCAAACAAACGGCATGCGACCGACATGGAAGAAACATTCAACCGGTTCAAGTCAAGGCGTGGCAAAGGGGCTGCTCCTATGTTTGCGTCCTGATAATTAGGCAGAGGACTTTGCTGGATGAGACGGAAACTGTCAATGTGAAATTGTCTATAATCCGCCGCCGCAGCCCCGATTTATTCCTTGACCGAAATGGGGGGGGGCGTGGGTCATTCCAGAAACCCTGTGCCAGCAATTCCCCGCCCCATTCCGCTAGTATTGGAGTTGGGACAGTGATTCCTCCAGATTTTCCGCCGTTGCCAACAGGTAACGAAGGCCAAAAATGTCATCCAGAGACATGCTCCGGGTGGGTTTGGTTTTCAAATCGACGCCGCGTTTGAAAAACACTCCGCCCCGGACCGTACCGCCTGCAATGAGATCCCGGCAGGCCATCAAATCCGCTCCCGACAGGATGTAGATCGGCGGCAAACCGCTCGGGGGATCGGACTCGAAAAAAGGAATCCCCGCACAGCTCACCACCGCAACCGCCCCCGGCGCCTGCTCAAACGCCTTCAAAAACATCTCCTCCGGCAGAGGTCCGGGGGCCATCCGGAGCATGTCGAGCATCTCCGGCTCCGCGTCAAAAACCCCCAACGTGGCCTTCAGCCCGGAATCGCCGAAGCCTTTCTCCAGACCCTCGAGCTGGGCGGCACCCGTGGCCGGGGGCACCAGGGGCGCATCCGGTTTCGGGATGAAGAGTTGCAGAACAAGGACCTCGCCGCCCCCAGGATGCGATTGCGCCATGTACTGCCCGAGCTTCCGGCCAATGACATGATTGAAATCCAACACCTCCTGGTCGGTCGTCCCGTCATCACGCAATCCGCCGGTGAAAATCGCGCCCAACGAGACGAAGATCGCGAGAAGCAGAAGGGCGAGCAAAGGGTTCGCCACCACAGGCGCTCTCCTGCGCAGGGAGAGAACGATGAACAGCGCGACGGCAAGGAGGATAAGGAGAAGGCTCATATTTGGTCTCGGGAATTGGTTACTTGGATTTCGATACGGGACTCTATCTTTTTCCTCTTCCTCGAACTGAATCCGCTCCGGCGGACGCGCGGCGCGGACCCCGCATTCAAGAATCCCGGGCGGCGCTCCAAGCTAAAGAAGGCTCGCCGTTGGAGCGGAACCCGGATGCGAAGGTCGGCAGTCCCTGACCCCTCGAGCCGCGAGCCCCCATCCCAAAGCTTTTACTGTACCGCGATCCGGTAGACCCTTCTGCCATCCCCGCCGGTTGGATCGAACACCATCGTGTCCCCGACTTTTCCCTCGAACGTGTAGCCGGTGGCGGTCCAGTCCCCGGCTGTCGGATCCGTGGTGAACTCCACCTTGTAACTCTGCCCCGCCATGCCATCCAAAGTGAAAAAAGCGAATTCGGACTGAACCACGCTGTACGTGTTGGTGGGCGGCTCCGTCGCAAGGGGGTCCTCAATGTAAAAATCATCAAAGAACGTGCCAGAACCGGGACCGCTACCGGGCGAGCTGGTGATCTGGTACCGGTCGATCGTAGAGGGGGTGCCGACCGACTGGCCATAGCCGGTGCCGCCGTTGTCGTGCAACGTGCCATTGACCGTGAGGGTGACGAAGGGCCGGGTCGCACCATCGACCCTGCTGGATATGGAGATGGTATTCCACTGGTTCAGGGGAAATGAAAGCCCTGAATTCACCCATCCAGTGGGGCTCTGGCTGTCGTAGAAAATCGACCCGTTTTCGTCAAAGCGCAGCTCGTAAATGAAGTTCGGGCCACCGGTTGAGCCGAAGTCGGCGCCTTCGTTCGCCCACGTTTCCACGAGGCGCTGGCCGGCGTTCCCGTCCGTGGACGGAACCCCGTAGAATGAAAACGTAAAGATCGACTCGGACGACCCGGTGCCACCCACCTGAGTCGGATGGAAATGGTAATGCTGGCAGCAGGCCGGCACCTCCACTCCGCCGGAAATCTTAAGCGCTTTGTTTCCCATCACCGCGACCTCTCCCTCAGGACTTCCGTTTACGATCGTATCGACATCCACCACCTGGACGCCCACCGGGACGGATTCATAGAATACGCCTTCGGAGCCTTCAACCACCGGCACCGGGTCGAAATCTCCACTCGCATACTCGTCCGCAGCCGGGGAGTCCTCAAAATCCTGGGCGTAGATGACGACAATGGCCTGGGATTGAAAACCGATCAGGCTTGCCGCTGTGAAAACGGAAAAAAAAAGGAGGATTCGCGAAAACATGCGGTTGGGGTCCCGGGCTTGCTCAGGTTTCATCATAGATACTTTCCTACATTATGGACTGTCAGAGGGCCTGCAATGCTTCGGACAACTCCCGTCAACGAAGCAATTCTCCGCGGCCAGCGAGTGTCCTTTTCGACCCATTTGATGTCAAGGCCGTTTTGATGAGGACACGCGGAGGCCCCGGAACATGCCTCTTCCATAACATGCTCCGGTTGCAACACTTGTAACATAAATCTCGAGGGGGGGGCCTTTTTTTCTAGTTTCTCAGCGCCTCTACCGGGTCCCTGTTCGCCGCGAGCCAGGCGGGATAAAGCCCGAACCCGATGCCGACCCCCATCGAGACCAGCGCGGAGACAAGCATGATACGCATGGAGAAGGCCACGGGAAACCCAAAGGCCTGCTGAATAGCGAGGCCGGCGGCGACTCCGACCAGCACACCCAGCAATCCGCCGAACAATGCAATGAGCAGGGCCTCGGCGAGAAACTGTCCCATCACGTTGGTCCGCGAAGCGCCCACCGCCCGCCGGATCCCGATCTCGTTCGTCCGCTCCGTGACCGAGGCGAGCATGATGTTCATGATTCCGATGCCCCCCACGATCAACGCAATGCCCGCAATCACCACGATGATGATGTTGAACACCCGCTTCGTTTCCTGCGCCTGCCTCAGTTTTTCCAGCGGCACGAACACGCCAAAGTCCTGCGCCCCCCGGTGCAAATCGGCCACGATATGGCGAATCAGCCCCGATTTTTCAACTAGGTGCTCCTCGCTCGCCATGCGGAGACTGATCACGTCCAGCTCGCTGTCTCTTGTATCCTTCGGGAAGTAGAGTCGCTGGACCTCGTACGGGATGTACACATCCCGGTTCCGGTTCGGCACAGCGAGGTCTGCTACCTCGCTGTCCGTAAAGGCCTTCCGCTCCATGATTCCCACCACTGCGAACGGTTGATCGCCGATCAGCACGACCTCTCCCACCGGCTCCTCCCCGAGGTGAAGCTCGTCAGCGATCTCCGGCCCCAGCACGCACACCCGCCGGGCCTCCTCCTCGTCGCCGGGCTGGAGGAAGCGCCCGCGCTCCACGTGATAGTTGGCAACCGATTCAAAGTCTCCGCGGATCCCCAGCGTGTTGGCGTCCTGCACCACATGGTTCCGGTGTCGGATCTCCGCCAGGACCTCCTTCCACGCGCTTGCCACGTCAATTCCCTCCACGTGGGTCAGCAACTGCTCCAGGTCGTCCGCGTTCACCCCCCCCGGATTCAGCCGCCGCTGCCGCAGCAGGGCCGCCGCCTGCAGATCCAGGTCGCGCAGCTGAATGTTGTTCATCCCGATCTGGCGCAGGTGCTCGAGTTGCTGGCGCTTTCCACCCTCGGTGATTGCCGTCATCGCGATGACCGACGCGATGCCAAAGATGATTCCAAGCATTGTAAGCCCGGTCCGAAGTTTGTGGGCCGCGAGTCCCTCGCGCAGCGCCATGCTCACCTGGTCGCCCCACCGTACGCCACCGCCTGCGCTCGATTCCACGCGCGATGCGGCCTGCTCCGGCGGGAGGGTTCGCACCTCGTCGCGGACAATCCGTCCATCCGCGATCGTGATGGTGCGGTCCGCCTCCTCGGCAATCTCCGGGTCATGGGTCACGAGCACGATCGTGCGCCCATCGCGGTGAAGCTGGCGGAGAAGGTCCAGGATCTCCCGGCTGGTTTTGGAATCCAGGTTGCCGGTCGGCTCGTCGGCAAGCACAAGGCGCGGACGTCCCGCAAGGGCGCGCGCGACCGCGACCCGCTGCAGCTGACCGCCCGAAAGCTGGTTCGGCCGGTGATCCAGCCGGTCCCCGATGCCGATCTGCTCGGCAATCCGCCGCGCACGTTCCCGCCGCTCAGGCGGGTCAACGCCGGCGTAGGTCAATCCCAGCGCCGTGTTCTCGGTGATGTCAAGGCCACCCAGGAGGAAGAAATGCTGGAAGACAAACCCGATCTCGCGGTTGCGCAGGCTGCTGAGCTCCGAGTCGTCGAGCTGGGAGACTTCACGTCCGCCGAGGCGGTAGGACCCACCGGACGGGGTGTCAAGGCAGCCGAGCAGGTACATCAAGGTCGACTTGCCACTGCCCGACGGCCCGATAATGGCGACGAACTCCCCTTCCCGGATGGTCAGATCCACGCCGCGCAGCGCGTGCACTTCATGTTCCCCCATCCGGTAGATGCGGCTTAGGCGCTTGGTCTCGATGAGCACCCCATCGCGGGATGGGCTTTCCGGATTCGTCTGCATGGTTCACACATTTATACCCAACGGATTCAGGACGGCAACGGATGGATCATGATGAATTTGAAACGAACCGGTCCATTCCGTTAAAATCCGCCGCTGTCCTGAATCCGCTGGGGATCCCTACCGGGTTCGCCAGCGTTCAATATAGACCCGGTCGCCTTCCTCCAATCCATTCTCCACAACGAACCAGTCGTCGCCAAAAAATTCACCTTGAATCACCACGGCGCGCGGCGAGCGGGTTCTACCTGCAAGAACCGTGAATCCCTCGTCCGCTTCACGGATTGAGCCGCGGGGAAGGTGCAGAACATCCTCCTTCCGGCCCACTTCGATCTCCACGATCACTGTCATCCCCGGCCGGAGTTCCTCCGGCACTTCATCGATCTGCACGCGGGTCTCGAACTCGGTGACCCCCGCGAAGACCGGCCGGTCATCATCGACAAATTCGTGCCACTTGTCCCTGCCGATTCCCACCACCAGGCTAATCACCCCGTCGAACTCCCGTCCCGCCAGGGCGGGCACACTCATCGTCACCGGCATTCCCTCACGCACCAGCCGCACGTTCGCCTCGTTGACCGCGGTCCGGATCTCCAGGTTTCCTGCCGGATAAATCCGCGCAACCACCGCATCCGCGTCGATATTCAATCCCGCGTAATAAACACCTCCCCACCGGCGCGACAACCGGACAATGCCCGCAACCGGGGCGCTGATGAGGTTCGGCGGCTTTTCTTTCGCCACGGCCAGGCGCGGTTCGAGCTCCTTCAATTCTTCCTGGATCTCTTCACGGCGCTCCGCCTGTGTTTCGTCCAGCCCTTCCAGCTCCCGGTTGAGAAACTTGATGTTCGACTCGATGACGGCAGGGAACTGCTTGTCCGCACGCTGCACCTGAAAACGCACCTTCTCCAGCGAGGCTTCCAGCATCGCAATCTCCTCGTCCAGCGCCTTCAAGCTTCGGGCCCGCGCCTGCTCCGCCGTTCGGGCCTTCGTTTCAGCCTGCTCCCTCCGGAGCCGCGCCTCCTCCAGATCCTCCTCCGGCGCCGGGCGCGACGCGATCTCGATCTTTCCATCGAGAACATCGAGCGCCCGCGCAGCCGCCTCCACCGCCATCTTGAGCTGCTCGAGCTGGTCGGCGCTGATCGCGCCGTTTTCGAAGGTGACCTGCCCCTCCCCCTCCTTGCGCCGGGCTTCTTCGAGCGTCAAGTCCGCGATCTCCCGGTCCAGCTGCAGCTTGGCCAGTTCCACGCCGCGCTTCTCGATCTCCAGTTGAATGTAGAGGTCCCTTTCACTCTGGTCGCGCTCGGCCAGCCGGGCGTACAGCTCATCGCGCGGCACCATCGCCTCGTCCCGCCGCGCCTCCGCCTCATCGCGCGCGCGCGCCAACCCCGGGATCTTCGTTCTGAGCGCCTCGAGTTCCTCCCTCGCTTCCTTGGACTCCGCGGCCGCGTCGTCCCGGCCCTTCGTCAATGTCTCGCTGGTCTCGTCGAAGCTGGACTCCGCCCGGACAAGCAACTGATCGATCTTTGCCTGAGTGCGCGCGATGGCATCCTTCTGTTCCTGCCACGCGTCGAGCCGGTCCAGGTACTCATCCTGCGCTGCCTGGTAGACGTCCTGCGCCCGCTCATAGTCCGTGCGCAGCTGTCGGCTCGCCTCCTCGAGCGGGAGCAGCTGCTCGTGCAGTTCAATCAACCGGCGGCCGCCCTTGGGGGTGGCCGACAGGATCCGGTAGCGCGTGGATGCCAGGTTCAACTCGCGCCGCGCGGCCCGAACCTTCTGATCCTCCAGGCTCACGGCGTGCTTTCGCCGGACGCGCGCCAGCGCCAGCGACTGGCGCGTCCCCAACATCTCGGTGCGGAACTGCGTGACCTCTTTCAGCGCGTTGTCGTCGTTGATCACCATCAGGCGGTCGCCCGGTTCCACCCACTTCTCATCCTCGATCACCCATTCCAGGACTCCCCCGACGGGCGTCTTGACGAGCACCGGCTCGCGCGGCATCGCCGTGCCCGTCTCGCGGAGCATCCGCAACACGTCGCCGCGACGGACTTCCGTCGGCGCGAAATGCCGGCTGCCGGCGGACCCGGAGCGGGACAGGGCCAGGGCGACAGCCAGCACCGCAGCAACCATTCCCAACGCAGTGACGATCTTTGTCACGGAAACCATACGTACCCCTTGGTGCCGGGAATCAAGTGAGCAGCCAGTTCCATGGGCGGCGAGAACAGGACCTTCACCCTGAAGGCACGCAGGCTCGTGGCGGCCAAGCCTGCCTGGTCACCCAGGCTGTAGTCATCCGGCATGAAAAATGCGTCCCCGATGGTGTCGATCCTGCCCTCAATCTCCACCCCCGGCGCCGGATCAAATCCCACGATCACCTTCGATTCGGGAGTAATGCGACGGTACATTTTCTCCGGGAGGCTCGCCTCCATTCCGAGCTCGCTCATGTCGAGAATCTGGGCGATGGCATCCCCCGCCCAGACCGGAAAATCCTTTTTGTACTTGATCCGGGCCCGCGCGTGATCGTCCCATCCGGTGAGGTAGAAAAGCCGCCCCGACGCAGGGGCGTTGATCTGCTTGTTCCGCTCGAAGGCGATCTCTCGCCAGGAACCCTCCAGCGCCCGGTACAGGTTCGCCTCCGCCTTCAGCCGCGACACGTGCTCCTCCATCCGGAGAATTCTCAGCGCCCCTGCGCGGCCAGAGAGGACATCGACGGCGTCCAGCCATTTGCGTTGCGACTCGATGATCTGAAGCCGGTCGGTCTGCCGCGTCGCGGAGATCAGGTCCAGTTGCGCCCTAGTGGCCTTGTGATTCGCCTTCTCGGCCACGATACGGGCCGACTCTAGCTTGCCGTTGCCGACAGAAACGAGTTTCCTGTAACGATCGTACCGCCCGCCCGCTTCGCGGGCCTCCAGCGCCGCCTGTTCCACCGCGGAGCGCGCGGTGGCCCGTTTCATGGAATCCTGTTCCTCGAGCCCGCGAAGCTCCAGCCGCGCGCGGCGTTCCGCCAGAACCTTGTCGTCATGCTCGAGTTGCGACTCGATCGTCTTGACGCGGCGGGTCTCCATGGCGACCAGGTATCGCTCCCGGGCCTTGGTCTTCGCCTCCTTGATTTCCTGGCGGCGGGCCTCCAGGCTCGGGTTGACGAGGGTAACGATCAACTGTCCCTCCTCCACCGTGCTGCCGTCCGGCACGAGGTCCTTAATCCGTCCCCAGTAATCGGACAGGCCCACCTCGGTCTTCTTGCCGGCCACCACTTCACCCGCGAAGCGAAATGCATCCGCGATCTCGGGATCCGGCGCATCGGGAAACGCCAGTTGGGTTTGCGCGTCGAGTCCGGCGGTCACCACGAACCACTTCCCCACCCGGAAGCCCTCCACCTCGAGGCGTCCTCCGGTCGCCGCGTCCACGACGTGGGCCTCCGCCTCCTCCTCCACGACGAGGTGCCCCGGCACCGGCCGCATGCCCTCGGCCACAGTAATCGATGCCGTACACCGAACGGACTCGCCCAAATGCAGGTGTTCTTCCATCGCGTGGCTCCGGGGAACCAGGATAACCTTGCTCGCGATCAGGTCCTTGCCCTTCTTTTCGTCGCCCCACCACCAGATCTGGGCGCCACGCTTGATCTCGACCGCGGTGTTGTCGATCGCCTTCACATTGCAGGGGATCAAGGCACCCGCAATGGTCTCCGCCGCCACGGCATTCGTCGCCAACCCCTGCCGGGCGATCGCGATGCGCAGCGCCCTCGACTCCGGCGCCGCCGACAGTGCCCCGGGGTCGGGCCCGGATTCCGCGAGGTCACTCAATGACAACGGGGAGCCATCGGTGTCCGTCTCTTCCCTGAGGTGCTCGGCCTCCTTCATCAACCCCACCAGGTCCTGATGCACCAGGCCTTCAATCGAGAACCTGTCGCGGGGCGAGAAGTAGGCCACCGGCCAGCTCGCCCAGCGAACACGCTGCCCGATGGTCAGCCGGTCGCGGCAGTGCGTCACCCCATCAGCGGGCGCGCGCACCGCCTTCCCGAGATCATCCCCGAACGTCAGAGCCAATTCATCACCGTCCACCCGGACCGTCTCTTCGAGCACCTCCCACGCATCGATCTTGATGCGGCTCAACAAGGTGCGCCCGCCATGCCGAATACGCGCGCCGTGCCAGTCCCATTCGTCGCCGACACCGATCCGAAGACGGTAGGTGCCCGGCTCCAGACGACACCGCCAGGTGTCCGGGCCGCGCCGCAGCGCGACGCCACGCAGCTGCGCGGAGCCCATTTACCAGAGTTTCATCTGCCCCCACAGGTCGCCAAACCCTCCGTACCCCCGCCCGGCATGAAACAAGCAGCCGGCAACCACCAGGACCCCCACCGGAAGCCCACGCC
>CAZTAB010000033.1:0-3889 GCA_964611475.1 uncultured Verrucomicrobiota bacterium
GAATGACCGCCCGGTTCCCGCCCGACGGAAGCGCCTGCCGCTCCAAGAGAAACGCCCGCGCCCAATGCCCCACTTCCAGTGACGGATTTCCACTCTGGTACGTCATGGCCGTCAACGGTCCGGATGAAGTGGAACGGATTCCCGCATCCAAACCGACCATCATACCGGGGGTGAACGAAGCCAGACCAAAATTGCGCAACGGGATCTTCGCCTCAAGGACGTAGCCCGAACCGTTTTCATTCGCGAAGACATCGATGCTTCCGCCGTCCGCCGTCGCGTCGTTGGTCCCGCGCACCCGCCTCCGTTCGATGGCGCCCAGTCCGCTGGCACGCGGCAAGAACCAAATCTGCGGCTCGCCGTCTTTGCTGCCCGGATTCAGTACGACGTGGTACTCGAAACCGGACTCCATCTCTGTGCCGGACCACGCGAGTTCGCAGATCTGCGCGTTGTAGTCGACGCGGGACACATTGCGCAGGTCCTGTAGGTTCAAGAACAGTTCGACGCAATCCCCGGAAATTGCACCCGAACCCCGGAACCCGTTCCGGGGCGGTCCGCGTTGCGTCACATCGGCAGAAATGTGCAAAGCGCCTTCTCCCAGCGCGAGCTTGACGACACCACTGAGTTGTTCCGGTCCGGCCCACGTACCGCTTCGATACTGCCGGGGTTTGTCCAGGTGCAGCGCCGCGAATGGAACCGGGTCTTCCGCATGGGGTATCACCTGCCCGGCGCCGTCCGGGTCCGTCCGGATCTGAATCCCGTTCACCACCCATCGCCGGGTAAACAGCGACCGCCAGGGTTTGAAGCGAATGGTCGTCTTCGGTCCGACCCGGTTGGAATTCGGGAGTTCCATGCGAACATACCGGACGCCCTTTGCGCAGTAGAGGCCGTCCAAATCACCATGGATCACGGTGGTTCCGCCGCTGGTGTGGGTTCGGTGATTCTGCAGCGTTGTATCCCAGGGCGTTCCAATGACCCGGCACCCGGATAACCGGTCACCGAGCAGTTCGAAATTCTTCCCGTCGGCACTGACCAGGATTTTTCCGCGGCCAGCCCAGGTCCCATCATCACCGCGAAAATGAGTCATCAACCGGATAGCCGAAATGTTCTCCGGTTGCCCCAGGTCCACCGTAAAGGAGACGGGCTCCGTCGATCCTTCCTGCGCGGAGAGGGATGCGTCGTGCGGCGAGTTGTTCACGAGTTGTTGTGGATTCTCTCCGTCGAACACGGTGCCAAGACCTAACATCACCGGTTTGCCGTGGGCAATATTCGCCTCCCCCCCATGCCGCCCTTCCATGTGGTAGACGAGGGGGTCTGAATCCACCTGCAACGCGGCCTGGATCGTAGACTGGAAAAAAAAGAAATTGGCGACGACCGTAAACAGTATGTGTGCACCAATATTTCGCATAACCAAACCTTGTCGAGTTTGAAGCCCTGTTGGCAAGGATACAGCGACGGATCCAAACCTGGAAGATACCCCTAGCTCTGTCACACCCGGAAAAAACTTCTGTAAACATCCGATACTGGTTGAATTTATTCTTCGAGACCCAGCTGCCCCTTGATCATATTTTTCAGATCTTCAAAATCGCCGTCGAACAGGCCGATGCGACCCTTGATGCTCGCGGTCCCGTGCGGTTCGATCGTGTCTGCGATGTGGGGATGCAGGTGCATGCACGCGTTTCCTGGAAACGGCGCCTGGGCTCGACAGGGTGTGTTCCAGGCCTGATAGAAAAGGGTTTTCTCATCCAGTGAAGGGACCGCACAAGCGAAGGCTGGCTGGGATGGGTTGTCGATAAAAAAATAGGGGGGAAGTTTGCTCACATCCGCCCTGTCTTCGAACAAGTGCATGCCCTCCCAGGATTGGCCGGTAAACGCCTTCAACCCCCCGGGTGTGACCTCCTCGAACCAGTATGCGGCCTGCTCGCGTCGCACCAGCGGTACCGGCTCGGGAATAAACCGGCGATTGCACCAGTCCGGCGATCCCGGCAAGTGATTGATATTGGCGCACACGTCGGCCTCCACGTTGGAAAGTGCCCAGGGAGACAGGTTCTTCAGTTCCATCCGGATGCCGACAGACGATTCCCCATGTTCGAGCACCAGGGTCAACTCGAGGAGGTCCGGCTTGATCATCGTGCCCGTCGTTTCGGCATCGGTCCGGCGCCACACGCCCGGCAGCCGGTGCAACCCGCCGATTTCCAGGCTGAGATCCCCGGGCTGCGTTGTGCACCGGATCCCTTCGGGTAACAGGACACGAAATGCCGGCGTCGTCTCGCCCGGCAACACGACGTCCAGGTCGGCGCCGTCCGGTGTTTCACTTTGCAGAATTCTCATGCCCGAGCGCCCTTTCGCATTCACTCCGTTTGCGACCGCATCTACCAAACGGTTTCCATCGTACACTTTCACCAGCCACTCCCGCTCCCATGCCCCACCGACTCCGGTTTCCACGGCGGCCCTGCCATCCTGCAGATCAAACTCCGCAAGAAGGTTGTCCCGATCATCGACGATTCGGCCATTGGTTGCGACGGTCCCTTCTGCGACTTGTACCTGCATTTCGCCCTGCGTCTTCCGGACGCTCACCGCCTCGGGAAGATATGCCAGGCAGGTGACCGAGCGCGCGGGCAGGTCGACCGGCACCACCGCCACAGATTCCTTCACGTCGAGATCTACCGCGCGGCACCGTAGCAAGTCAACCATGTGAAAGCCGTCCGCCCTGTCAATCTCCATCAACCGGCCGCTGGCGGGTTCCCGGCGCGCATTGTAGACCATGTAGATGGTCTTGTCCTTTGCGGGGAACTCATTGACGTAGACCCTCCGCAGAAGGGTGGGAATCATCGGCCGCGGCTCCAGCGTGCTGATGGCGTCTGCATTCTCTCGCAAGATCTGGATTTCGTGGTTCTTGTAGCCGAATTCCCGGTTGAAGGCGCCGGTGGCATTGAAGAATCGCCACTCCGGGTGCCGCGTCGCATATTCGTAGTCGTAGTGCTTGTGGCGGGGAAAGTAGAAGCGCGCGATGTTGAGTCCCGCGAACCCGTCCCAGTTCCCGGCCCGGTGGCCGGTGAGCGCGCTCGCCGAAAGGTCGTAGTTACCGCACGCGTCGAGGTACTGCCACATGACGTCGATGCCGGTGGATTCGGTCAGGAGTACCGCATCGGGGTCGACCCGGTCCACGGCCTGCCGAATCTGCCGGCAGGCTTCCGCCTGTGCCTGGAACGTGACGTAATCGCCGGGGCGTTCGGCAAAGGTGTGCTCATGCCGGGGGTTGAGACAGATACGCGCGGCACCGCCGAACTCGTCGATGAAGACGCCGTCGCTCCCCGTCTCCGCCACGATCCGGCTGCAAGTGTCTGCGAGATGATTCCGCCAAAGCGGGTTGTCTATGCACATTTCCCACATCATGAAAGGCCAGAAGTAGGTGCCTTCGGGCCACATGATGCTCCAGTCGGCGCCGTGTTCCCTGCCGATCTCGCTCGACAGGCATGCCTCGCCTTCGTTGATGTACAGCACCACGCTGAGATCCTTGGCCTTCATGTCGCAGATCCACTGCCGAAATGTCGCGAGCCCGCCCCACCGCTCGTTGTAGCCCTGCAGCCCGTAGGCACCCTGGTTTCCCCAGTTGTAGTGCCTGCCTTCCGTTTCGCTATGCCGGCCCGGCCAGAGTTTAAAATCCTTGCCCGCGTTCGCGGCGATATCCCGCATCTCCTCCATGTACTCGTCGGTCACGCGATCCCACTCCCACCACGACGTCAGATCGATCAGATCGGGGGTGTTTTCGAAGTACCCCGGAATATCCAGAGGGTTCAGATCTCCCCATCGATGGAGGTTCGTGTGATACCCCGCCTCGTCGCGGTACAGGTGGGCAAGGCTGTCGCCACTCATCGCGAACCGGTCCGAC
>CAZTAB010000034.1:0-3662 GCA_964611475.1 uncultured Verrucomicrobiota bacterium
GCTGAACAGATACCCGGTCATCGGATGACCCAGCGGCATCTGGCTGAGGGCAAAGCTGGAGTATTTCACCGTGAGCATGTTGAACTGTTCGGTCTCGATCGCGCAGTGCGGGTAGGCGGCGCGCACTTCCTGCATCAGGCGCTGAACTCCTTCGAGCCCAGTTACGCCGTTGACGAGAAAAGGCCCGCCCGGGGCCATTGACTCGTCGAGATAGATGAGGTCGACGCCCACGTCGTCGGCCACCGCCTTGCCGATTTCCCGCACTAGCGTGTCGCGCCAGGGCTTAAATGCGGACGACACGGAGATGAGTCCCCGCCCGGGGATTCCGTCATACAACTCGTTCCCATGCTCATCATGACCTTTGACCAGAAGCCCCGGGCGCATCTCCTTGACCATTTCATCGAACGCGCGGGACATGCGCTGCGAGTTGTAATGCGCGCCTACGTGGAATCCCAGCTCGCGCGTCCGCTTGAACCACGCTGCCGCGGAAGCGTTCGGGGTGTAGTCGGGGTAATTCGTATCCATCCGGCTGTTCCGCCAGCCCACCAGCCGGCCCACCATGGTTCGCGCGGGATCGATTCTTTCGGCGAGACGTTCCAACGGGCCGTAGTCGCCCACGCGAAGGTAGATCTGGACATCGATATCGCCCACCCACTCGGGATGATGCCCGCTGCCGATCCGGGAGTAGCCCACCGACTCCATCCAAGCGATGAACGGATCGAGGGCCCGGGTCCACGTGTCCGTGTAGGTGCGGATCCGAATCTCGAAATTCTCCGGACGGTTCGTGCCCGGCGCGAACCGGCGTATCAATCCGACGGTGGCATCCGTGCCGTGCCCTTTGACCATCGCACAGGCGGGACCGATCCGCGGATCGCGTCCCTCAATCAGCCAGCCGGCGGCATCGCCCTCGAACAGCACGAGCGGCGGATGCGGAAAGCCGGAAGGAGACGCAACCAGCTCCGGGTCGCCGAGGAGGAACTCATCCCACGGTCCGTCCACCACGTGCCCGACTCCGTATCCGGAGGCCCACACCAGGCGGTGGCTCTCGATATCACAACCGGGAAAGATCATGCGAATTTCTTCCACGGGTTCGGGCGTCCGCCCGCCCATGCGGAGCACGAGGTCGCCCCGGCCCGGCTCGATTTCCCAGTGAAGTTGCAGATCGGCGCCTTCGCCGATTCGGTACGTTACGCGAACGTTAGAATCATCGGCCTTTTGCAAAACTTCCCAGGTGTCCATCTCGGACCGTGCGGCATCGAACCAGATCAGGGAAGAGGGGAGGTCGGCGGGATCGACATCGACCAGACGATCGTTGTTGGCGCGATCGATCAGGCGATAAAGCCGCCCGCCCTGGAATCGCGCCTCCATCGCATCGTTGGACAAGACCGCGTGAGATTTCGAATCACGCCAGGTCGCGGAGTCGGCCGCTACAGGGCAATCAAGAATTAGCAATGGGACAAGTACAAGTGCAATTCGCAACGCTTTCATGCGAATCTCCTCTTCAACACAGGTGCTCCAATCCGGTGCTGGCCATGGAGATGTTCGCAAGTGTATTCCCTCCGATTTGTGCCGCAACTCGAAGCCAATGACGGCTATTAAGATTGAATGAACCCTGGAGCATGCCCAACCGTTCTCCGGATGACAAGGAAATGAGGCTGCCCGAGAAGCCCCGATACTCTGAAGCAAGCTGAAGGGCATTGCTGAGCCGTCACAAAAGCTCCATCCGACGCCTCAATGATCGATAACCAACATCCAGAGCCATTGACGCCGGGGAAACGGCATTTGCCAGGACAATAGCAGGACGAGGTCGGTCATAAGAATGTGCTCCGCTGCCTTCTCAAGAATTCGGCCTCAGAAATCGCTAACTCTGGGATTCACGTTTGGTCCCATTTTCCCATCCAGTAGTTGGCTGAAGGGACGGCGTTTATGCCGGAGGAATCCGCTCAACGTGTGATAATGAAGTTCCAGGAGCGTAGCGTTCTCAACGTGAGATTGCTTCCGGTCGCAGTTTGAAAGGGACAACAATTCCTCTTGTCCAGTAAACGTCTCTCCGTGCGATTCAACCCCGATTCCCGTGAGATTTTTGCAACGAATGGACATCGATTTCCTAACCAGCGCATCTACAACCAGTTAGAAAAACAACAAATGGACGCAGTAAAGATCCCTCCTTCCAAGCTGGCCACGCGAGTTCGATTCTCGCCACCCGCTCCATGTCCATCCGTTGTCAGAAACCAAACCCCAACGTCCATCCCTTGTTGTTGAACGACAATCCTTTGTGCAAAACCTGTCCATTCGTTGAAGAAATACGTCCATGAATGGACAAACGCCATTCGTGAGATTTTCCGTGAGATTTGAGGAGCGGTAGAACGGGATTTGGGGCGGGAGGAGTCAAGGGAACGTTGAAGTGCCTATTCACCCACGAAGACACCCGTGCCGTGAGTAGCGACGTAGATTCGTTTCGGGTTGTGCGGACAAACGGTGACCGACCAGACACGTGTATTGTCCAGGCCGTTGTGTTTGCCGGCAAAGATTTCCGTTCCCCACTTGTTGGTGCTTTCTTCCCATACCTTGTAGACGCCCATACCTTGTGACGCCACGTAAAGCACAGTGCTCCTGGCAGAGGGGTCTATCGCCATTTCAAACGGAATCGGCACCTTCGCTATTCGCTTCCATGAGGCGCCGTTGTCTTTGCTTTCGTAGACTCCCTCATCTTTATGGCCGTGGAAATCCTTCATGACGCTCAGGAAGATGCGATTCTTGTTCTTCGGATCGACGATGATCGATATGACGCCGGTAAGTTCCCCGTATTTTGTGCCGGGGCCTGTTAACTGTTTCCACTTCAACCCGTCATCGCTTCGGTAAACGCCGTTGTTGGTGCTGAGGAAGAATGTGCGTGTGCCGGATACGTGTGTCATGAACGGGAAGATTCTGCCGTCGCCTTCCGCCAATCCGTCGCTGACACTCTGCCAACCGCCCTTCTTCATGTCGCGTCGATAAACCCCGTGCTTCCCACTGGTCGCGTAGAGGTACTTCAAGACCTGATCCCCTTCCTTCCATTTGACGGCTATCACATTGAGCACCGAACTGTTCGGCAGGCCACCGCGTTGCTTGTTCCGGCCACCGATAATCCAGTATCCTCCCTTACCGATGTTGGAGATCACACCACCGGCACCTGTTCCCCCGACTGCTGCGCCAACGTACACGGTCGATGGATCGTCCACATCCAACGCCAGGCCACAATTCGCACCGATTAGTTCCCCCTGGCACCACGGCCCGTACGCCAGTCTGAACGACTCGCCACCGTCGAAGCTCTCGAATAAGCCCCAGTCGAAGTATGTTACCCATATATGCTTTGGATCGTCGGGGTCGATGACGACTCGCCTGGCACAGAGGAAGTCGATCTCGCCACGCTGTGATCGGCAGGTCTTGCCATTGACGATCTTTGTCCGAGAGACGATCTGGTCGAACGACTTACCGCCGTCGACGGATTTCATCACCTGACCGACGTTGTCGCCGATATAATAGATCACATCGCTGAATCCGTCACCGTCCTTGTCGCCAGGCAGAACGCGTATTCGAACGCCGACGGAAACATGCTTCTGATCCCCATGCCAGACACCAACGCGTGCAGGGTCGGCCTGCTTGGCACTGAATAACAGCGA
>CAZTAB010000035.1:0-2804 GCA_964611475.1 uncultured Verrucomicrobiota bacterium
ACGAAGATGAATCCACCTCCCATACCAAAACGTAAACGAACTACGGGCCTCTGGATCACCATCTGCATCCTGGGCGTGCTCCTCCTGTTCAGTGTCCTCATTCATCTGGCAGGGTCAGTCGGCAGCTCCTTCCAAGCCTCAAGGTTCACCCAGGCCGGCGGCCACGATGAGTTTCCTGTTCTCGAGGAGGAATGGTCCTACGGCAAGGGCCGAACCAAGGCCGTCCGAATCCCGCTGCAGGGCATGATTTTCCGCCAAGAAGACACAGGGTTCCTGGGCCCCCGAATCGACAAGGTCTTCGATCTCCTCAGCCAGATTCGGATGGCGCCGCACGATGATTCCGTGCGCGCCATCGTCCTGGAAGTCGATTCGCCCGGAGGCGCCATCACGCCCAGCGACGAAATCTACAGGGAACTGCGGCGATTCAAGGAAAGCCGGGAGGACCGGATCGTAATTGCCTTCACGCGGGACATGATGGCATCCGGCGGCTACTACGCGGCCATGTCAGCAGATTGGATCATCGCTGAACCGACCGCCGTGATCGGTTCGATCGGCGTGATCATGCAGGCGATCAATTTCCAGCGCCTCACAAGTGACATCGGAATCAAGGACGTGACAATCAAGAGCGGAGGGAACAAGGACCTTTTGAATCCCTTCCGTGAAGTTAAGGAAGAACAGGTCGCGCTCCTGCAAGGGGTGATCGACTCGATGTACACGCGGTTTATTAACATTGTCCAGGCAAGCCGAAGCATCCCCGAAGACGAGCTGTCAGAACTCGCGGACGGCCGGATCTTCACCGCCGACCAGGCCATCCAAGTTGCCCTGATCGACGAGGTCGGTTACTGGGACGACGTTGTGCGACAAACCGCAGAAATGCTCGAGCTTGAGGATGTAAAATTCGTACGCTATCATCGCAAGACCGACTTCTTCACGATGCTGACGCAAGGACGCATCGGGTTCAACCCCTCTTCCATCCTCGAATGGCAGATGCCTCACATCATGTACCTGTGGAAACCCTGAGCGGTGGCGAGCCACGCGCCCGCACCTTCGAAAGCAGGGTCATCGCCCACAACCGACTTTCTGAAACCGGGCACGAACTCGTGCTGGAGCGTAACGGGCTGGTTTTCGAGCCAGGCATGTTGCTCACGGTGCACGGCAGGGATGTGACCGAGGACCGAGAATACACGATCACCGGCGGAACACAGGATAAGGGCATCACCCTCTTGTACCGGTGGATCCCCACCGGTCGGCTGACCTCCCAGCTTGTGCGCCTGCAGGCGGGAAACACGGTGCGATGGACCGCCCCCCATGGCGCCTTCACGTTGCGCGATTCATCACGACACGTCGTATTCGTTGCTACCGGCACCGGGATTGCTCCCTGTCGCTCGTACTTCCGCTCCCACCCGGAATTGAACCTGCCGGTTTATCACGGAGTGCGACGCGTAGACGATCTGTTCTACCGGGAGGAGCTTGAATCCGCCGATTACCGTCCCTGCATTTCCGGCCCGAGAACACGGGGCCTATACGCCGGGCGCGTCACGGATCGTTTCAGGGAGTCTGAAATCGACCTCCGGGCCGATTACTACCTCTGCGGCGCCTACGAAATGATCTTCGATGTCACCAACCTCCTCCACCAGGCCGCGGTTCCACCGAGCCAGATCTTCACCGAGCCGTACTACTACAAGGGTTGACACTGACCCGTCGGAGCAGTGGGGGCAGGATTCCCGCCGTCAACATCTGGCGCACCCGGAGGTTCATTCCCTGGCCAGTCGGCAACTCCCCGGGAGCCACCTTGACGCGAAAGTTCACGAAGTGCGCTTCGCTGCGTCCTTGATCATGTCTTCCTGTCGGGAAATATGCGCGGCAAGCTCCCGCTGGATCATTTCGAACGGCGTGTCGGGATCCCGGGCAAGGTCAATGATCGCCTGTTCCGAATCCAAGAACGGCTGGATGAGCTCGGCGACATGTGGGGCAAGATTTCCCGGGACTTTCACGACTCCATTGCCATCGGCATGAAGCAGGTCGCCGGTGACGACATCCAGCCCTCCGATATTCACCGGGACATTCGTCTCCAGAATCGTACAGTATCCGTGAGCCACGATCATGGACGAGGTAAAACAGGGGAAACCCAAGTCCTTGACCTGGAGGTAATCCCTGCCATATCCATTCGTGATCAGCCCCTCGAAACCGGTCGCCTGGAAACAACTCACCATGATTTCCCCATACACCGCCGCGCGGCTGGGCTCGTCCAGATCCTGTATGACCACGATCCGCGGGGCGGGAACCGACTCCCCTGTCTTCACGATGGATCCGATGTTTCCGTACGCACTCTTCTCCGTGGGGTATCCGCTGCGGAAGGTGGCCGTCACAGCATAGCCGACGACCGGAGGCAAATCGGGGTAGACGGCCTTGATCGTCCCATTGGCATAGCCTGCTACGGCGGATTGCCCCTCAAACAACTCAATTACATTCGCGATCGTCGGCGAGTCCGCTTTGGCAAGCTTATCCAGGATGGCTTGATTCGTCATGTACCCTCTCCTTCAAAAATGAACCCGTAGTCTTACCCGGGTCCGGCAAAGTGTCGAGAGTCAAATCCAGCCGGAGGCGACATACGGACGTCACAGGATCAATATCATTTACGGGAACGGCCCCATCTTCATGGGTCCGCTATCGGGCGCGGATTGCACATGCTTATTCCAACGCCGGATAAAGGGGCAGCGCAACGGGAACTCCACCCTGATCCGCAGACTGATAGGCGGCCTCCATGATCTCGACGCAGCGCAACCCTTCCACCCACGTGAGGC
>CAZTAB010000036.1:0-3779 GCA_964611475.1 uncultured Verrucomicrobiota bacterium
TCTATCCGCGATGATGGTCTCGCTGACCAATTTCTATCCGGAAAGGGCGGATGCAGGTGATGAAGAAGCCCGCCTGACAGTTGCCCGACTTTTGGGGAAGGTCATCACAGTGGCAGCGGCCTCCTACAAGGAGTCCATCCGCGAGCGGATCGAGCAACCGGTGGCTGGCCGGGACTACGCTGAAAATTTTCTGAACATGATGTTCTCATCTCCTGTCCGTCCCTACGACCTCGACCCGGAGGTGGTCCGCGCGATGGACCTGATCTTCATGCTGCATGCAGACCATGAGCAGAATTGCTCCACCTCTGCGGTGCGGCTGGTGGGAAGCTCGGGGGCTCGGCTGTACGCTTCGATTGCCGCTGGGATTTGCGCTTTGTGGGGCCCGCTGCATGGGGGCGCCAACCAGCAGGTGATAGAAATGCTTGAGGATATTCAGGAGACGGGCCTGACTATCAAGCAGGTTGTCGATCGCGCGATCAACGACAAGAGCTTCCGACTTTTCGGCTTTGGGCACCGTGTCTACAAAGCCTACGATCCGCGCGCCAAAATCGCAAAGAAGGCGTGCGAGGATGTTCTTTCGAAAATGGGAATGCAGGACCAACTCCTCGAGATTGCTGTCGAACTCGAACAGGAGGCGCTGGCCACCGATTATTTCAAGGAGAGGAACCTATACCCGAATGTCGATTTCTACACCGGGATCACACTGCGGGCACTGGGTCTCCCGACCTCCATGTTCACCGTGGTCTTTGCCATTGGGCGGATGCCGGGCTGGATCGCCCACTGGTTCGACCTCATGAAGGATCCAGAACGGAAAATCGGTAGACCACGCCAAATTTATACCGGAGCGAACTACCGGGAACTGCCATAGCCCGGATTCCCTTTATAGCGCCTTTTCCCAGGAACGAAAATTTCCATCACGAAAGCCCAGGGCTGCGTGTGGAAGAAGGTTTATGGCCCGGCGGGCAGTCTGTGCGCTGAACATCCACCTACCGCATGATTGACGCCCGCAACACACTGATAAAGGCATGTGTAGCTCCCATTTTTTTCCCGGTCCACTCTTTGTTGTGGCGATGTGCCGGGGATAACCCCGGCTATGGCTTTTCTGTTTCGTTCAGAGGCGGCTATGGGATTTGATCAGGTGTCTTGGAACCCGCGCTTCCTTCCTCGCAACTCTTCCGGGATTGGATTTCCAGAACCTAGACGTTAACAGCGAGTTCAGGGCAATGGACACAGCGGAGACTCCGACATCCGAATTTGTCGACTGGACTGACAGCGGGTTGTCACGAAACGAATTGAAAGTCGGCCGGAACATCCGGTTCTTGTGTCGAGGAAAGCCAAAACAGTCCTCCTGCGCCGGACTCGGATCAAGCCCGTGAACTTTGTTTTCTTGAGGGTGTTGCCGAGCGGATTCCCGCGAGAAGCTGGATTCTAAAGCCTCTGGGGGATCTCTACACGCGATGCGGAAAATTCAAAAAGGGACTGCAGGTAGATTTGAGGCTCACCCGCCTTTGTCCCGGAGAGCCTGAAGTCTGGTACAATCTAGGCTGCAGCTTTGCTCTTCTCGATCACAGGGTGGATGCATGTTCGGCCCTGGAGAAGGCAGTGGAGCTGGGCTACACGGATGCGGGGTGGATGCGCAATGATGATGACCTGCGGTCGGTCCGGGATCTGCCGGAATTCCAGAAGCTGCTCCGGAAACTTGAAGGGAAGGAAGGTTGAAGCGAACAGGAGCAGGCGGAAAATCTTCCCGCGGGCTTGATCGGGCTTTCCTGTGAAACCAGGCTGCTGTGGATGGAGAACCCGGGCGGGGGCCATTTCCATGGCTTGATTTTCTTTTTTTTGTCTATCTGGGCAGAGATTCGTAGTATGCGCGGCATGAAGCCTCAACAAAGCGTGAAAACCGATGAACTGTCCATGGTTGCCATGTCACTGGGGATTGGCTCCACCAGGCGTCACATCTTCCTGTGCTGCGATCAGACGAAACCCAAGTGCTGCGAGAAGGAGCGGGGACTTCTCGCATGGGATTTTCTCAAAAAACGACTCGATGAGCTTGGGTTGGCCCCTCGGGGCCATGTTTACCGTTCCAAGGCCAATTGTCTGCGTATCTGTCAGGATGGGCCGATCGCCGTCGTGTATCCCGACGGCGCGTGGTATCATTCCTGTACGCCGGAGGTGCTGGAGCGGATTATTCAGGAGCATTTGATCGGGGGGCTGGCGGTGGAGGAGTTCCTCTTTGCTTCTGCGCCCCTTTCAGGCGGCAAGCCCCAGGCTCGCCCTTGATTTGAGAAGGGAACTGAGACACGCGATGTTGCAACCAGAACAGAACACGGATTTTGAGCACGCGACGAGCGATGCGGGTGTGGATTTTGTCTACTACATGTTCGATTGGGACGACAATATCCTGCACATGCCGACCAAGATTTACCTGGAGAAGAAGACGAGCGGGGGATGGATCCCCTGGGAGGTTTCAACTGCTGAATTCTCGGAGATCCGCCGAGACGGGGTAAACTATCGGCCCATGGAGGGTGACTGGGACAAGGCGTTTGCGGAGTTTTATGATGTGGGCCAGCGTGGAGAGGAGGCCTTTTATGAGGACACAGCTGTCGCATTGCGGCCGGTGATCGAGCAGCAGGAGCGCGGCGGGCCCAGTTTCAGGCGGTTTCGCAAGGCGCTAACAGAGGGAAGGCTTTTTGCGATTATCACGGCGCGGGCCCATTCATCCCGCTCGATTCGAAGAGGCGTGGAGTATTTTATCGAGAAAATTCTGACACACGGCGAAAAGTGCCAGATGGTTGAAAACCTGCGGCAATACAACATCTATTTCCGGGAGCACGATCCGGAAATGACCGATGCAGAAGTGGTGGACAAGTATCTTGGCTTGAACCGATACCAGGGCGTGACCTCTCGTGAATTTCAGGAGGCCGTGGGTGCGAATGTGGAAAGCGGAGCGGAGAGCCCGGCGTTGGCAAAACAGCTCGCAATTCGCGATTTTTTGAATCACATCAAGGCGCTGATCCGTGGTCGGGGGATTGAAGCACCGATTAGTGTGGGCTTTTCCGATGACGATGCCCACAACGTGCACGCGGTTCGCAGATTCATCGAGGATGAGTTGTCAATGGAGTTCCCGGACATACGTTTTGTCCTCTATGACACCTCCGATCCCGGTGTTCCGAGGGGACGAAAAAGCGTCATCCGGGGTCAACTAGAGTTGGACCTTGACCATCTGCCTGATGACGCGTGATTTGTCCTGGCATCTCTATGCTCCCTGTGGAGTGAAATTAACGGGCGACAGCCTCAAAAGAATTGAACCCGATTTCTGTCACCCGTAGAGTTAGGTTCATGAAAGCAAGCTCGAAACAATTTCTTCAAGAGCTGGTTTCCGCAGTAAGCCCTTCGGGTCACGAGGACGAGGTGGCAAAGGTGTGGGAAAAAGAGGCGGAAAAATTTGCCGGCAGCATATCGCGGGATACCCATGGCAACACGGACGCGGTTGTGAACCCGGGGGGGAACCCACGGATCATGCTTTCAGGTCATTACGATGAGATTGGCTTTCTTATCACCCACATCGATGATGACGGATTTCTTTGGATCGCACCAGTTGGCGGTTGGGATCCACAGATTGTGCAGGGACAACGCGCCCTTGTTCGGAGCCGAAAAGGACGAGTCAAGGGGGTGATCGGGAAGTGCCCGATTCACCTGCTAAAGCCAGATGCGCGCAAACGGGTGATGGAACTGGGGGAGATGTGGGTGGATATCGGCGCGACCGGTCGGAAGGATGC
>CAZTAB010000037.1:0-3406 GCA_964611475.1 uncultured Verrucomicrobiota bacterium
TTGTTTGGTTCTTCCGGGCGCGCTTTGTTGTTTTTATTGCGTGGTTTTCGGCGGTCTCGGGTGGGTTTTGTTTTGTTTTTTGTTTTTGTGGCCCGCCCGCTGGGCCCCGCGGGCCTGGCGAACGACGCTGTTGTGGGCCTGTTCCTGGGAAGAAATGCCACGATTGATTTTGTGGCCTTGGGGGTCGATCGGCAACAGGGCGGGATCATTGGATGGTTCGGTGCAAGCGGATTTGGGCCATGTGCCAGCTTTTGGGCCGCGCCCTTGGATATCCGAGAAACTTCCTCGGGGTCTGCGGTGTGTCGGGGAAACGGTCCCACTCCATCATGGGCATGCCCCAGGTGAGTTGGAAAGATTTCTCCTCAAGGGACGAGCGGCGTTTATGCCTTGGGGGTGTTTCATTCTTTGAGCGCGACGGGGCCCTGCCCATAAATGGCGCGACAGGATCTTTGCATATGTAGTACATATGCCCGGGTGGGGATTGTAAGCCCATTTCGGAATGGGGAGGACATGGTGCATAGGCTTCGATACCGGCAAGTACATCTGGATTTTCATACCTCGCCCGACATCCTCGGGATCGGAAAAAAATTCAACAGGAAGCAATGGCAGGATGCGCTGCAGCGGGGCCATGTCGCTTCCATCACGTGCTTTGCCGTCTGTCATCACGGCTGGAACTATAACGACACGGTGGTAGGCCGGCGGCATCCGCATCTTTCCTTCGACCTCCTGCGGGCACAGTTCGATGCGTCGAAGGAAATCGACGTGAATGTCCCCATTTATATCACCGCGGGCCTGAGTGACCGGGTCGCAGCCGAGCATCCGGAGTGGCGCCCGATTTGTCCGGACGGAGCGATTGGGCACACCTCCTCACCGCTGCAGGCAGGGTTCAGGAGGCTTTGCTTCAATAGCCCGTACACGGATTATCTTTGCAGGTTGATCAGCGAAGTCGCCTGTCAGTTTCCGGGCTGCGACGGGATTTTCCTCGATATTATTAGCCAGCCCCACTGTTGCTGCGGTTACTGCTTGCGAAGCATGGATGGAGCCGGGCTGGATCCGGAGTCGGAAACCGACCGTGACGAGATGTCCCGGCGTAGTCTCGAACGGTACTACGCGCTGACCACGGCCGCAGCCCGCTGCAACAATCCGGAGATGCCTGTGTTCCACAACAGCGGGCATCTGACCCGCGGAGATCGGGGCATCCTTAAGTATTTCAGCCACCTGGAACTCGAATCACTGCCGACCGGCGGGTGGGGCTATGATCATTTCCCGGTGTCGGCGAAGTATTGCATGAATCTCGATCTCGATTTCATGGGCATGACCGGCAAGTTTCACACGACGTGGGGAGAGTTCGGGGGATATAAGCACCCGAATGCCTTACGGTACGAATGCTCGGCCATGCTGGCCTACGGGGCAAAGTGCAGTGTGGGAGACCAACTTCATCCATCCGGGGAAATGGATACATCGACCTATGACTTGATCGGAACTGCATATGCGGAGGTCGAGCAAAAGGAACCGTGGTGCATGGGCGCTTCAAGCGTGGCCGATATCGGGCTGCTATCGAGCGATGCAATGAGCAGGGAGCACAAGCGGGAGAACGAAGCGGACGACGGGGCTGCCAGGGTTCTCTTGGAGGGGCAGTTCCTGTTCGATGTTGTCGACGCCGGGATGCCGTTCGACGATTACGCCATGTTGATCCTGCCGGATGATGTGAGGGTTCATGGCCAAGCTGTAGAGAAGCTGCAATCCTTCCTGGCGGGTGGCGGAAAACTATTGCTGACCGGAACCAGTGGTATGCACCCGGGTGAAGACCGGTTCGCCTTTGACATCGGTGCGGACTGCGAGGGGGGCAGCTCATTTCAGCCAGATTTTGTTCTACCCGTCGGGGAACTTGCTCCGGATTTCCTTCGTCATCCCCTGGTGATGTACCTGCCGTCACAGCGGATCAAGGTTCGCCCGTCAGAGGGGAGCCGTTCCCTGGGCGAGGTTTTTGACCCCTATTTCAATCGGGGCTTCCGGCATTATTTCAGTCACCAGCATGCGCCGCCTCGCCTGGAGCCGTCGGGGTATGACTGCGGGGTGGTCACGGGGAATATCATGTATCTTGCCCATCCTGTTTTTTCGCAGTATCGTGCGACCGGCGCGGTGGCTCACAAGGAATATGTGCGGAAGGCAATCGATTTGTTTCTGGGGGATGACCGGACACTGACGACGAACCTTCCCTCCACTGCGCGGGTCACGCTGATGTACCAGGCGGCCGAAAATCGACACGTGTTGCATCTGCTGTATGCGAACACGGTCAACCGGGGTGGATCCATGCATCATGGAGGAGGAAATATCTCGATCCCCACAAAGTCGGTGGAAGTGATCGAGGATCTGGTGCCGTTGCACGGAACGGAAGTTACGTTGCGGTTGCCCCGCTCTGTGAAGCGAGTGACCTTGGAACCGGAGGGAAGGGAATGTTCATTCTCAGGAAAGGCCGGGGAGGTGTCCGTGGAGATCGACCGCTTTCAGTGCCATCAGATGGTTGCATTTGAGCATGAATGCCCCGCTCGCCGGTGCGGATCGTCAGTTCCCTGAATTGTTTTGGATGCCCCGGGATTTCAGGGTGAATACCAGATGTAATGACAGGCAGCATTTGTGGCCTTGTCATTTTCGCCGGGTCATCATCTGAGCCCCGACGTGCTTTCTCCATGCCTCGAGCCTTGATCTGAGCCTGGCCGTTACCTCTGGTTTGTCTTCCGCAAGGTTCATTTTTTCGCCCGGATCGCTGACCAGGTTGTAGAGCTCAAAGGCTTTGGCCTCTCCGTAGGCTGACTTTTCAAACCATTCGATCAGTTTGTAAGGGCCCTCCCGGATCGCCCCCTGGGGGCCAAGGCCGGCGCCGTGGTAATGCGGAAAATGCCAATGGACGGCCTCCCGGCCGAGGGTGGCATCGGGATTCCTTAGGATCGGCAGGAGGCTGGTGCCGTCAATGCCCGCGACAACGGATGACACGCCGGCGATTTCGTTGAAGGTGGGAAAGAAATCGTTGCTGATTACGACCTCGTCGCAAATCGACCCGTTTGGGACAATACCCGGCCACCGCGCGACGAGGGGCACGTGAATTCCGCCCTCGTACAGATCTCCTTTGCTACCCCGGAGCGGCCCAAAATCCTTTGGTCCGTGATGACCGTTGTCGGAGAAGAATATCACCATCGTATTGTCTGCGAGGCCGAGGTTTTTGAGTTTATCCAATATGGCGCCGATGCTCTCATCGAGTGTTTGCAGCATGGCGCCAATCAGGGGGCGATTTTCCGGCAAGGAAGCTTGTGCCTTGTCCTTGAACTTTCCGATTAATGCCTCCGATTCCATCAGGGGCGTGTGAATCGAGTTGTGTGAAACAAGAAGGAAAAACGGATGCTCCCGG
>CAZTAB010000038.1:0-3561 GCA_964611475.1 uncultured Verrucomicrobiota bacterium
CGTAGGAGCTTTCCCAGAACATGATGTGGCCGATTTTACCCACGCCCCCGGTAAAGATCACCCCGGCGTCCTTTGCCAGCAGCGCGTCGATCTTGCGCTCGTAATCGAGCAGACCCTTGTCGGCCGCAAAATTCAGGTTCCGTTTCGGGATCCGGGCGCTACCCTTGAGCAGGCTGTAGAACTGCTCGTCCATGTCATCGGCGAACTTCGTCATGTAGGGGTAGTCTTTTTTTGACACCGATTTTCCGTCGGCCGTCGACCACTCGTCCATGGCAAACGGGTGAATCAGCTTCGGGTTCACTCCGCCGATCTTGTTAAACAACTCCGCGATGACCGGATAGTGGCCCATGGGGCCCACCGGCGTGACCCAGACCACTGGGCGGCCCTGGCTGGTGTGGTTCGCCAGCTTGGTGAAGATGTTGATCGCAAGCTTGTAGTTGTGCGCCTCCAGGCCGTCCGCGATCTCGACCGAAAAGTCGGGATGCCAGTGGGCCTTTCTTCTCAGCAACTCCGCCGGCCTGGGCGGACGCGTCCGGACGCGGTCGCGGATTGCGTTGACGGCGGCGGAATACTCCGCCGGGCAGCCCCGGAATACTTTTCGTCCGCCGGAGCGGATGCTGAAGTCGCGGACCAAGGCGCTGAGCTTCTTGGTGGCCTGAGAATTATTTGTCTGAACCATGGGTTTCCCTCCGGTGGGTAACAAAACTCGGGCTGATGCTGCCCGGGTTTCGAGGATTCATCAAGGGCAAAGATCTTTCCCGGGGCGGGATCGGGATCAACTCCTGCCTTCGAGGTGGTTGGCCCTCAAAACCCGCCGCATCACCTTGTTTGATGCCGTCCGGGGCAGTGACTCGATGGTTCGGACCTCGTGAATCTTGAAGAGTGGATTGAGCTGCCGCTTCAGCTCGTTTTGCATTACCTGGAGTAGTTCGGCCGAATCCGCCCTTGCGTCGGTGCACACCGCGTACACCACCAGCAGGCTGGGCCCGCCTCCCTCTGGTGACACGGCGACCACGGCCGTTTCAGAGAGCCCGGGCAGCCGGTTCAGCACATGCTCCACTTCTGTCGAACCGACCTTGATTCCACCCAGGTTCATCGTGTCATCGACGCGGCCCAGGGCACGGAAACAGCCATTCGGGAGCCGTTCCATCTGATCGCCATGGCGGCGGAGTGTTTCGCCCCCGGGTCCGGGGGGGGTTCCCTTGAAGTATACCTCGGAGTGATCCTGGTTGAGGAGCGTGGCGGACAAGCCGATCGAGGGCGGAACGATAAACAGCTCCCCGATTTCGGAGGGCTTTCCCTCCTCGTCGAGAATCACCGCGTCGGTTCCCAGCGCCAGCGTGTTGAAGGTCCCGGGAACGATCGGTTTAAGCATGCTTCCCGTGATGTAGCCTCCCCCGATCTCGGTTCCGCCACAATACTCGATGACCGGCTTGTAGCCTGCGAGCCACATGAGGTAAAGCATGTCCTCCGGGTTTGAACATTCCCCGGTGGAACTGAAGGCCCTGATCCGACGCCAGTCGAACGGTTCCATGCACCGGTTCGTTCTCCATGCGCGGACAATGCTCGGCACGAGGCCCAGCATCGTGACGCCGGCATCTTGCACGAAGGCGCCGAATGCCGGTTCCGTCGGCGCGCCGTAGTAGAGCGCGATCGACGCACGGTTGATTAGCGCGGCGAAGATCAGCCAGGGCCCCATCATCCAGCCCAGGTTTGTCGGCCACGCGAGCACGTCGCCTGGTTGAATGTCGTGATGATAGCGGGCATCCGCCGCGCACTTGATGGGCGTCGTCTGCGTCCAGGGGATGGCTTTCGGGTCTCCGGTCGTGCCGGAGGAATACAGGATGTTTATGAAGTCGGCGGGGTTTCTGGGCGCTGTCTCGAGGGGTGGCTCCGGCGGGCAGAAGGTATTCCAATCCATGTCGGCGTCGCGAAGCGGCACCCGTAGTGCGCCGCCCGAGGGAAGCACCACGGCGCGGGGCGAATCTGCATCGACAACCTTTTCGTACAGCGGAAGTTCCTTTCCGCCACGGCGCATCACATCCTGCGTGAATATCAATTTCGCGTTGCCCAGCCGCAAGCGTGTTCGGATCTCCGGGGCGGCAAAACTGTCCGCAATGGACACTGTAACGCCGCCCATGGCGATGATCCCGAGGTAGATTGCCACGGACTCGGCCGTCATGGGCATGTCGATGGCAATCGCGTCGCCCGCATTCAGCCCAAGGTTTCGTAGCCCGGCGGCAACCTGGGCGGTTGTCCGGGACAACTCGCCGCCGGACCATGTCCGGAGCTGGCCTGAATCCTCGCGCCAGATGATGGCTTGTCGCTCTGGCGCGTGCGCGATGCAGGTGTCTACAATATTCAACCTTGCCCCGGGGAGCCAGGCCGGCCCGTTTTCAGGTGTCCCACCCCTCGCGGTTTGTGTTGGCGGCTGTTGAAATTGAATCTGGAGTTCATCCATGCCATGGGACCAGTACTCGACACGGTTTCGGACCGACCATTCGTGGAGATCGCCGTAGCTTGTCACGCCGGCGCGATGCATGAGGGAGCGCGCGTTAGAGCGCCCCATGCATTTGGGGGGCGGGAACCAGGCTGGGTTTTCGCCATCTCGAACGCCCGCGTACACCCGCCGGTACAGCGCGAGGTGCGCCTCAAACGGATCGTCCGCCGACAGGACCTCGGTGGAAAGTCGTGCCCACGCCTCGGCGGGAGAGGACGAGGCCAGCATGCACCCGGCTTCCCGGTCGAGCATGGCCGCGCGGTCCGGGGGCAGCCCCGTCTTGATCAGCGTTGAAATCCCGCTGGACATAAGGGGTAGAATAGTAGACGCCCGGTTTTCAGAGAAGCAGAGAGCGCGCTTTCCCCGTCTGTTTTTTCAGGTTCCACCCTTGCTTTGCACGGGTTGCCTTTCCTCGCCGGCCTTGTCCCGCTTCGCGCCGAGAGTCTTCCGGGGAGTCGCGCGAGGCGTCCTCACCGTTGGTCCAGCCATTGCAGGTACGTTTTCGATGTGACCGGCATCCGACGCCCAGACGCCCAGACGCCCAGACGCCGGGACGCCGGGAATGGCCGGTCTTGCCTTCCCGTTCATTCGCCGGATGAAACGCCTAGGAAGGAAGCCAGAAAGCCGTACGCCTTTGCTCCGCTGATTTCGTGGCGCCCCTCGAAAAAGTCAGTCCGGACCCTGTCCCGGGCATTGAAAACACCGTAGTTCTTGCGGGTCCGGGCCACCGCCCTTTTCACGGATGGAAGAGGGAAGATGTTGTCGCGGGATGCCGCCTCGACCAGGAGGGGCCGGGGGGCGATGAGCGTGGCGACATCGTGTATCTCGCCGAACTGCCCGAGCCCGGGGATGTAGTTGCAGGAGCAATGGCCCATTCCGTAGATGCTGTGCCTCCATTCCGAAAAATAGCCGCTGATCACCACCGCCTTGATTCGGGTGTCGACCGCGGAGGAAAAGAGGGCATGCAGACCGCCCCCCGAAATTCCCATGATACCCAAGTGCCGCGTGTCCATGTCCGGACGCGTTGCCAGGTAATCAACCAACCTGCGGGCATCGCGGAC
>CAZTAB010000039.1:0-9176 GCA_964611475.1 uncultured Verrucomicrobiota bacterium
CCAGTTCCGCCGCCAGGGTCATCGGGCCGCAGTAGAATGAATACCCTTCCTCCACCAGGTTGAGCCCGTCCACTGTCGGTGGCTCCGGTGCGATCGCGAAATTCCTTTCGCCGAGCCGGCGCACGCCAAACGCTCCGACGATCATGCAATGGTCCACCTCGAGCCAGAGCGTTGTGGTCGTCGATAGCTCCAGCATATTCGCGCCGGGCTGAAGCATGCCGTGGATATCGAGCTTCCGAAACGAGTGGTCCAGCCAGAAACCCTGGTCTACATTTTCAACGATGGACCCGTTGAGCTGGATTTCAAATGCATCCGGTGTCTCAATCACCAGGAAGAGAGGGGCCGTTGCTTCCGGAAGCTCGTCGACCTGGAACCGGAACCGCACGTCCAGGCGTGCGCCGGCGCCCCTTTCCTGGATCAGCCGATCCAGCGGCTCCGGCGGCGGGCCGTAGGCGGGGCGGGCTAGGGATAGAAGCAACGGTTGATCTTCCACCCATTCTTCGCCTTCGATCCGGTAGTCGCAGTAGTCAAGTACCAGGGCGTTCAGTTCCCCGCGTTGTACGGTGTACGACGGCTGCATCGCGACGTTGCTGATTTGTTGCTCTGCTGCCGGTGTGCCGATCTCCGGATCGTGATTGCGTTCCAGCACGAGTATGCGGGATTCGCCGGCGGGAAAGCGAATGTCGATCGAGAGACTGAGGTTGTCCGACCGGCAGGCCGCGATGGATCTCTCGCCGGTGTCCGGATCCCACCATTCCAGCCGTCCTGCATCGTACAGCGTGAATATGGTGGTCACGTCCTTGTCGCGGCAGGTGTTGAAAAGGAAGAAGATGCGCCGGTCACCATCTTCCCGCGCCTGGCAATAGACGGGGCCACCCTGCCCGTCCCTGTGTGTCAGGGTGAACGGAGCGGGAATCATTTCGTCCAACAAGTCCCGAAGCCTGTCGAAGTCCTTCACGACCCGGCTGCTGGCTTGTAAGAATGGGGTGAGCTCGTCGGATGGTTCGCCGCCCAGCGCCGAGGGAAGCGGCTCGAACGAGATCAGCTTGCCCCCCGCTTGCGCGAATTTTTTCAGTAGCTCGAACGTCTCGGGAAATATGGAGAGGCAACGCGGGACAATGACGATGGAGTAAGCGCAATCCCCGATGCACAGCTTGCGGCGGCGGACGGTTGCGTGCCGGAGCATGATCATCTCGTCGCCGTAGTCGAAATCCCGGTGCATATTCAGGAGCGCCTGGCTAAGGTCAATGAAGGCGTCGTTCAGTTCCGTGACCGGGTCGCGGTGCTCCAGGTGAAACACGCTCCAGGCGCTGGTCAGCGGGTGCAGTACCAGGATGTCCGCAACGTGTCGGCCCCGTGTAAGCATGTAGCTAATGCGTGCGAACCGGTTGTTGAGGAGGTGGAACCACGGCCACCACGGCTGGAGATCGTTGAACATCGGCGGGCAATCCCGTTTGCGCAACCCCCGCACGGAGTAGGGCGTCAGGTGCTGGCAGAACAGATCGACCCCCAGGCAGAACAGCCAGTTCGCGGTCCACGACTGTCCGGCAAACGTCATGTGCTGGCCGAAGTTGCCGAAGATTTCACACAGTACCCGCCGTCCGCCCAGTTGATGCGCCACGCTGCCGACCTGCTTGCCCAGTGGGATCGTGTAACGATCCATGGGGATGATTCCCACGCCGAGGTGGTCGATGCCGGGGATCTGCATGTACTCGTAGTGCGGCATGACCGCCCCGTTGACCGCAATCTGCCAGTGCAAAAGATCGCCGTGCTCGTTCTCGTTGGCGTGCCCCGTCAGCTTAAGGCGGTGGTTCTCACACCACACGTAGAGCGGCCGGGTGAAGTTCTCGACAAACAGCTCGGTGGCGGTTCGCCAGTAGTCGTGCCGTATTTTCGTGTACGGCCCGACCTCATAGAAGAGGGAGGGCAAGTGCTCCAGAAGGTCATAGCCTCTTCGCGTCCTGAATTCGTTGGGCATCGTCGCCGTCCAGGGGAGGTTGAACCAGGCGATTTGCGGTTCGTCCGTGAAGATGCCGGGGATGTTTGCGTCGGGGCCGAACTCGTGCTTGAGCCGTTCCGCATACGGTTCGTACGCAACCTCGAGGAAGCGTTGAGCAACCTTCGGGTTCATGGTGTCGACATATTTCTCGCCGGGGTCGACGTAGAATTCGAAGGACAGGGTGTCCGGATAGTCGGTCGCGACGAACGGCCGTTTGGTGACATCCACCAGATCGCGCAGTGTCCGCCCCTCGCGCACCGCGATATAGTGCTTTAGCGTATTGGGGTGGCGTGCCTCAATCCCGCGGGGAAGCCGCTCGCGGCAGAACAGGCCATGCCGCGCATACTCGTCGCCCATGGTGGGCACCAGCCCGCCGGCGCAGCCGCTGGGAAACCCGTCCTCGTCGTAGAGCCAGGTCTGCATCCCCTGCTTTTTGGCCTCGTCGATGCAGGCAGCAACGCACTTCATCCACGCCTCGCCCATGTACTTCGTGCGCAATCCGATCCGGGAGTGAATGAAAAAGCCGCCGAGCCCCCCGTCCTTCATCATGCGGACCTGTCGCCGGAGTTCCTCCTCATCCAGCTCGTCGTTCCACGACCAGAATGGCGCCCCCCGAAATTCCACGCCATGGCCGATCTCGCCGACCTGCTTGAATTCCAGTTCCGACGTCGTTGATGAACGGGGGTTTTTCAAGAGGTTTTACCGCGGAGGGTGCAGAGGGATGTGGTGGTGCCGTCCCGCACAATTTTCAGTGAATCAATATCCCAGCGACCGCAAATATTCCCGGCTTTGGCGCATATATTGCGCCGGGCGGATACCCTTGGCCATGACCGGTTTCTGGGGGTCGAGTTCAACAGAGATCCAGCCGTCGTAGCCGATCTGTTCCAGACCCTTCAATGCGGCGCCCGCGTCGAAACCCACGTTGCCCTGGCCAAGCGCCTCGAAGTGGCTCCGGGTCCAGTCGGGGTTTCCCGGGTCCCAGTTATCGGCTGCATGGAAATCTTTGAGGTGCACGTGGTTGATGAGCTTGCCGTGGTCTCGAATGACCCGCATGGGATCGCCGCCGGCCGCAAGCAGGTGTCCGGTATCCAGCATGATGCCCATGCCGGGAATCGCACGCACCATCGTGTCCACGTCGTCGTTGGTGACCACGAGCTGACCCATGTGGATATGGTGGGTCAGCTGCACGCCGAACCGTGTGGCTTCTGCGATGACTGGGGCGAAGAACTTGGCGACGAGCGGAAAGCGATCTTTGTGTGGAAGGTCTTCGCCGCCGAAGTCCTCGATGAATCCTTCCCAGATCTCGCAGACCTTGTTGCCCAGCGCGGCATTGTAGCGGATGCACTGGCCCGGGGTACGGCCGCCCTTGGCATTCACGAGATGAAGTCCCCAGGCGTGTGCGGCAGCGGCGGTCTCCACCAGGTCTTCGGCGCTGCGAATATCCAGTCCCTCTACACCCTCGTACCCCGCTTCTGCAACCTGCCGGAACACTGGTTCGACGACATTGTTGGTCAGGTCTTCCCACGTGTAAATGTGGCAGGCGATGTGAAAGCGGGCCATGTACTTCTCCAATTTTCGATGCGGGCGCTACTCAGCCACCAGTCAGGTGGTCTCGGGAAAATTCTCGATCCACTCGTACCCCCTCGCCGGGTAGCCGTCGGCAACCGGCAACCCCGCGTGGACGCGGTGGGACCCCAGGCATTCCATCCGGATCAGGGTGCCCATTCGGTCCTGAATCGGCCTATCAGCTTTTTTCAAGTGCGTCAAGGTATGGGCCAGGGCCGACTCCTCATACCACTGCCTGACAACTACCGGCAGCAAAGCCGAAGCGGCGGGACCGAAGGGTGCCCCCGTCGTTCCTCCCGGCACGATGAGCAAAATCCATAGATCAGCTACCATACCCAGAGGGGTCAAGGGTAACGCTCGTTTCCGAGATCCCTCATCACCGAGCAGAAGGTAAAAATTCCGAGCAATTCCCAGCGTCCCAATTGGGATTTGGACCTACGTATGCGTGTGCTGGGGATGTGCAAGGTTCTCAATTCTGAGAATCCGGTGGGCTAGGCCGATGCTGATTCACAGAGGGCAAATTTATATCGAAAAAAATATTGAAGAGATCGAAGAGGTTATGGGAAGATGGGCCTGAGGCTTAACTAGTTCGGAGACGAAATAAGCAAGCAGATAGGGAGAAGTAGTAGAATGAGGAAGTACATAACATCCATTGTTGGTGGATCCGCGATTGCGTTGGCATGCACAACGAATGCGGGTCTGGTTTATTACGAAGGCTTCAACGGTGCCGGAACGCCCGGTGGTTTGGTGGGTGCAGAGGCTACTGTTGGCGCTTCCGATTTAAGCCATGGCGGAATTGCCGGTGGAAATGCTATCCAATTTACCGGTGCCCAGGAAAGTGCATTTGCTGTGTTGCCGGCTGCTATCGGGGGTATTGATGCGGCTGCTGTCGCGGCTGGACCTTCCACGGTTATGTTCTGGGCAAAGCATGCCGACAATAGCCACACGGAAGGGTGGGCCTTTCGTATCAACGGCGCCGCGGGTGACTCCGGGCATCTGATCGTAATGAACAAGGATGGCACCGTTGCCACGGAAGTGCGGCGGTTTGATCCCGGTGGAAGCCTCGAGTGGGTGGATGGCACCGTGGGCCGAATGAATGTCGGACAGGGAGAGCCCGCTGCCGGGGGTGTGTTGACAGTGGATGAGTGGACCCATGTGGCACTGGCGTACGACAGCCAAAACATCAACCTCTTCATAGACGGTGTGGAGGCGGGTTCCAGTCAGAATCTGGACAGTACATTCGATCTCCAAACAGGAGATGGTCTTATGTTCGGTGCTTCAGGGGCGAATCAGAGTCGGTCCTGGGCTGGAACGATGGATGAAATCAAGATCTTTGATGAACGCCTGGACGCAGCCGGAGTGTCGGCTGCCATGGCGATACCCGAGCCGTCGACTTTGACCTTGTTCGCTTTCTTGGGATCGCTTCTCTGCCTCAGGCGGTGGCGCAGGTAACCCAAAACAAGACTATTTCGATAAAAAAGGCGGGCGTCATGCCCGCCTTTTTTTTCAGTGAAAGATCCTGAGAGGTGCTTCCGTGTCCTTTCGCTTGGGTTGGGTGGATTGACTCCGCCCGTGGTTCTTTCGGCCATCCGGCATCGCGAAAAATTCGGCTGTACGGATGATCCCCCGTGATGTGATGAAATACGCAGTTGCGATCAGTGGTTTGGTGGCGGTGCTTGGCATCATGAGCAATGCGGATGTTGCCTACCAGTTTTCCTCGGATGGAACAGACGGAGCAAGCGGCAGTTTTGCCGCCGGACCGTTGGGAGATGCGTCCGCCCTGTATCAGCCGATCTGGAGTCCTTCGAATCCTTCGGGCAAGCAGGCGACGGCTGGGGGCAGAGTGGCCGCATTCGAAATTCCAGCCGATGTGCGGCCGAAAAACGTAATTGACAAGCTGTCGGGAAAAACCGATCCGGGCGGAGACGATTGGGAGTCCGAGAAACTCAGCTCCGGTGCCAGCCAGCAACTAAAGGTTCTCGCCCATCTGCTCAATCAACACGACCGACCTGACATCGGTGAGATCGAACCGTTGGTGGACCCAGCTTTTTCATCGGGTCCGCTTCGGCCCGGCGCGCTTGAGGTCGTCTACCGGGATACGCAATTCGTCGTGGAACGGCCCGTGTCAGACCTCGCGGCACCATCTTCGGTGACCTATGAAGGGGCGGCCGGAGTCCGGGAAGCGCTGGCCGATTGGCTGACTCCCTTGCCGTCGGAGGCAAGCAGGCAGGTTCACGTCAAAGTATTCCAATTCGAAGAGCGCTCCAATCACCCTGATGACGGCCATTCCAGTTTTGACACACGCGCCTTTGTCGACGTCGCCTGCTATGAAAAGGATCACAGTGTTCAACAGAATTCCATCTGGCGGTGTCGCTGGGCGAATGGATCGGCCGAATTGCCACGGTTGCTTACGATCGAAGTCGAGGCATTCGAACAGGTCACCGTGATCGCCCCCGAGGGCCGTCTCTTCCTGGATTGTACGGAATCGGTGCTGGCGCGGAATGTCGCCTACCGGCGACACCTTTTGCCCGGCAACAACCATTGGCTCACCCGGCTGCCGACGATGCTCGACCTGGGCATCAGCGGATCCCACGGGCTCGCCGTAGGCGACGTAAACGGTGATGGGCTCGAGGACCTCTACCTGTGCGACTTGGGGGGGTTACCCAATCGTTTGTTCGTCCAAAACCCGGACGGAACCCTGACCGATACCTCGGCGCAATCCGGGGTCGATTTCCTGGAAGCATCCGCGGCCGCGGTATTTGTCGATTTTGACAACGACGGCGACCAGGATCTTGCCATCGCCACACTTCCCGCCCATTTGTTTGCAGCCAACGATGGCCAGGGACGATTTGAGGTGGTCGCCTCATTGCGGCTGGCCACGAGCCCCGGCTCGATCTGTGCCGCCGACTACGACAACGACGGCGACGTGGATCTCTATACCTGCGCCAGCGCGGCCAGTGCGCTCTCCGGGAGCCTTCCCGCGCCCGTCCCCTACTATGATGCCAACAATGGCGGGGCAAATACCCTGTTGCGAAACGATGGGGACTTCCAATTCACCGATGTGACCGATGAGGCCGGTCTTGGCGTCAACAACACCCGTTTCAGCTTGGCCGCGGCCGGGGAGGATTACGACAACGACGGCGATCAAGATCTCTATGTAGCCAACGATTTCGGTCGAAACTGCCTGTACCGTAACGATGGGAATACCTTTGTCGATGTAGCGAACGAGCTCCAGGTGGAAGACCATGCCGCGGGCATGTCGGTCTCCTGGGGAGACGTCGACCGCAACGGGCGGATGGATGTCTACATAGGCAACATGTTCTCCGCCGCCGGCGAGCGCGTGACCTACCAACGCAGAACCTTGGATGCGCACGGCGAAGCGGTGACCGGATACATGCAGCGCATGGCGCGCGGCAATACGCTGTTCGCCAACCTGGGGGACGACGGCTTCCGCGACATCAGCGTGCCCGCCGCCGTCACCATGGGACGCTGGGCCTGGGCATCTAAATTCGGTGACCTCAACAACGACGGGTGGGAAGACATCGTGGTGGCAAACGGGAACATCACCAACGAAGACACGGGTGACTTGTGAAGTTTCTTCTGGCGGCAGGTCGTGTCGCAATCGCCGAGTGAGCTGGCTGACAGTGACCTGGTGGATCCGCAATTGAAGCGGTATATCACCGGATGGCGCGCCACTCTCCGCGAAGTGCAGCGAGGGGCGTCCTGGAGCGGGCGGGAAAAGCACTGCGTCTTTCTCAACACCGCTGGCCCTCGGTTTGCCGATTGCTCCGCGGTCACGGGATTGAACTTCCCCGACGACGGCCGTGGCCTTGCCATGGTCGACTGGGATCACGACGGCGACCTGGATATGTGGATCTACAACCGGACGTCGCCGAGGCTTCGGTTCATGCTGAACCAGGTGCGGGGTGAGGTTCCTGGTGAAGATGAGCAGGCCAACTACGTTGCATTCCGCCTGCGAGGAACAACCTGCAATCGCGATGCGATCGGCGCAAGGGTGGAAGTGGTTCTCCAATCCGACGATGAAAATCGAAAATCGAAAATCGAAAATTCGAAATTAATAAGAACTCTCGCCGCCGGGGACGGCTTCCTCTCCCAATCCTCCAAGTGGATCCAGTTCGGATTGGGAAGACTGGCCGTCGAATCGGTGGTGGTGCGCTGGCCTGGCGGGGAGCCGGAGACCTTCGAGGGGGTCGTTTTGAATCGGCACCAAGTGCTCGTGCAGGGCACCGGCAGGGCCACTCCCTGGTTCCGCCCCGGCCGCGAAAACACGCCTGTCCAGCTCCGGTCGTCCCGGCAGCCGGAGTTTACATCGACGCCTGGTAAAGCCGTCTTGCTTCCCGAGTCTGTTCCTGCGCCCTCCCTGCCCTGGCTGAGCATGGAGGACGAAACGCGACGATTGATCAAACCCGCCGCGAAACCGCTTCTCTTGAATGTGTGGGCCAGTTGGTGCGGCCCCTGTATACGAGAGTTGCGCGATTTCACGGCCCACGCTGATCAACTGCGGACCATGGGTATCGACGTACTGGCTCTTTCGATCGATGGGTTGGACCCGGCGAAGGGAACCACTGCCACCGACGCAAGGCAGCTCCTGAAGCACATTCAATTCCCTTTCGACGCGGGCATGGCAACGCCGGAGTTGCTGGATAAGCTCCAACTGGTCGAGGAATGGTTGTTTGTCACTGTGCAGCCGTTTGGCGTGCCCATGAGTTACTTGATGACCGAAGATGGTTCATTGGCCGCTGTCTATCGGGGCCCGGTTGACATCGAACAACTGATCGAGCACGCCGGCATCGTACGGATGGATTTGGAGCAACGGATGGATCACGTTTTGCCTTTCCCGGGGACGTGGCATCAGCGTGAGTCTGTCGCCGGTTTCCAGAAGGCCATTGAGGTGTTTCACGAACGCTATCCTGAAGAGATGCTGCGATATCAGTACCTTGAAATTGACCATTGGGAGCGGCAACTCGCGGAGTATCGATATCCCCCGCGCATTCGCAAACAGATTGAGGCACAGCAGGCCAATTCATACCATCGGGCCGGCGTCGTCTTGCTTAAACAGGACAAGCCGGAGGACGCGATTCAGAAGCTACAGCGGGCTGTCGATTACCGTCCGCATCAAGCGAAGATCGTCGGCGATCTCGGGATGGCCCACAATGTGGCGGGCCAGTACGCGGAGGCCATCGGCATTCTGCGCAGAGCCATCGAGCTCGACCCTGACTTGCATGAATTTCACCATAATCTTGGCGTTGCCTTCCGACAGAACCAACGACCTCAAGAGGCTCATGACCAATTCCAACGCGCGCTTGAGATTGATCCCGATTCTCCCCACACCCATCACGTGATGGCGAAACTTCTCTTTGCGCACGGCCACAAAGAACAGGCGATGACACACTATCGCCGGGCACTTGCCGCAAAAGAAGATTTTTTCGAGGCGCGTTTCGGCTTTGCCCAGGCTTTGGTTTCCCTGGCCCGCCTGAAAGAAGGCGTTGAACAGTTTCGTGTGCTCGCAAAAGCAGCGCCCGACGCCCCGCAAGTGCACTTTCACCTGGGAGCCAACCTGTCTGAAATCGGAGAGATCGATGGTTCCGTC
>CAZTAB010000040.1:0-3886 GCA_964611475.1 uncultured Verrucomicrobiota bacterium
CATAGCTCCTGGTTCTCCAGTACCACACCCATCTTGTACTTCGCCTGCAGCCTGAGTTCCGGCGTCGCCGACGGGCTCTCAATGACCATGCGAAAGGAATCCAGGGCCGCCCGGAAACGCGCGGCCCGGACCGTCCCGTTAGTTCCGGTGCCAAGTGTTCGCTGGCAGTCCCCAATCAGCCCCCAGGCAGAATCAACCAGATGCGACTCCGGCCAGTTTTTCGTGATCTGTTCGAACAGGACAATGGCTCCGGAGAACTTCCCCATGTCCCTCAGAACTTCCCCCTGGAGGAGACGGGCCTCGGGCATCCGATCGCTTTTCTCGTAGGTTCGAATCAGCACCTTGATATGGTCGAGCGCCTCCGTGTACTTCTGCTGCTTTCTCGCGGCCCGGGCCGCGAGAAACAGTGCCTGTTCAGCCAGTTCACTCTCGGGGTCGGTTTTGAACAATGCGAGAAACTGGTCCTCCGCCTTGACGAAGTCAGCGACGTTCCACAGGTATTGGCCCAGCCTGAACCGTATGGATGGAGTGAGGGGTGAGTCGGGGTGAGCCTCGATGAAACCGCGCCAGACACCCAGAGCCTCCGCTTCCCGCCCCAGCATGTACAGGGCATGGCCGCGCTTCACCAGGGCTTCCTCCCGGATCAGGCCCGGCTCCATCAGCTCAGCCACCCGAGTGAAGTCATCAAGGGCGGCCTCGTCGTTGTTAAGCGCAAGGTGTACGAATCCCCGGCGGTGAATCGCGTCAAGCGGGGCCTCTCCTTTCTCGCCCGCCTCAAGAATCCCGCTATACGCGGCGAGGGCCTCTTCATGGCGGCCCGCGCGTTCCAGTACCAGCGCACGCCGGTACGCAGCCATCTTGGCATGCGGAAGTTCGGCGGCTCCCGCGCCAACCATCTCCAGCAACTCAATAGCCCGATCGAATGCACCTACGCGGACAAGGGACTCCGCCTCCTGGAACCTCGCCTGGCCCACCAAGTCATGCTCTGGGAATTCGCGGGAAAAACGCCGGTAGGCCTCCGTAGCGGCACCGAATTGCCCTTCCGCAAAGTGGGAATCCGCCGCCTTCATCAATGCCTCAGCTCGCATTTCAGGATCGGTATCGAGCTCGAAAACGTCTTCAAATGCTGTAGCTGCCTCAGGAAACCGGTCAAGGCCCCATAGACACCACGCTTTTCCCCATAAGGCCCGCGCGTCCAGACCCTGCCCGGAAAAGGCCTCCATGAACACCTGGAATTCTTGCACAGCCTGCTCGTTTTTTCCCTGCTGCTGCAGAAGTTCGGCAAATTCAATCTGTGTGGCAGCAGCAGTCGCCGGGTTGGGCTGACTTAGAACCGAATTGCGCATCAGCGCAAAGCCTTCCTCTTCCCGACCCAGAAGAACCAGGACTCGCCCACGATCGGCCATGCCCCTGGCTTTCGTTCCGATATCAGTGGCCAAGAGAATCCCCTGCTGCAACGATTGGTCCGCATTTGCAAACTGGCTTAAATTTCGTTCCATCTCCGCAAGCTCGAACCAGGACTCCGCCCGCAAATCCGCTTCCACCTGGAGATTGGTGGCCAGGGGCACCAGGACCGCTTGCGCCTCGACAACGTTCTCCATCCTTCGAAAGAGTTTGCCCACCAGCAACCGCCCCTCATTCGCCGCGACGGCACCCGGATGCTGCTCCTGCAACGCCGACAGAACCTCAAGGGCGTCATCCAGACGCTCACATCCAATAAACACCTTGGCCCGCTCAAGGGCCATGTCCGGAGCGTCCTCTCGATCCGGGTACGTATCGAGAAGCACAGCCAGGCGGTTTGCCGCGTCTTCAAAATTCCCCGTCTCCAAGGAAATGGCAGCAGCAAGTTGCATCACGACCGGAGTTGCAGGACTCTCCGCTCCAAGAGTCCGGGCATGATCCAGAATGGAGAGTGCCCGCCCGGGTTCTCCCATGCTGCGGAAACAGTTGGCCTTCCAATAAAGAAAATCCACTTCGATGTCGGCTCGCCGCGCCCATTGCAAGCGGTCATCAAGTAGGCGAACCGCCTTGTCACATTGCCCCAGAGCATGGAGGCTTTCCGCCAGAAGCAGGGTCGCCCTCGCCTTTTTCTTCTTGTTTCGGGTCTCGTCGATATAGGCCTCGAAATTCTGCCGCGCCACGTCGTACATCCCGTCTTCCAAGGCCGCGCGTCCCGCCAGTAATGCACGCTCGTCCGCCCGCCCCCAGGGAAGGAAATCTGCCCATGCAGCAGGAACCAAAAAAAACAGGGCCAACCACAGCCCGGACCAGACTCTCATCTCCGACCTCATTTCATCCGTGTCCCGGCGCGCCGACCGCCCGCGCAGTCTGGCATGCACGCACTTCTCCCCGGCTCTTCCGGCCTTGCTCGCCCCTGGCTTCCTCTGCGGAAATCGAAGAAGAAGCTTCGACGGAGTTGTCGAACCCCGCGCCATCGTCTCGGGCCAGCACATCTGCAAGGTATTTTCCCGTGTGCGACCGCGGATTCAACGCCACCTCTTCCGGGAAGCCTTCCGCCACAATTTCGCCGCCGGCATCCCCTCCCTCCGGCCCCAGATCTATCACATGATCCGCCATCTTGATAACATCCAGGTTGTGCTCGATAACGATCACCGTGTTGCCAGAGTCCCTCAAACGGTTCAAAACATGGATTAGCCGGTGAACATCGGCGAAATGCAGTCCTGTCGTCGGCTCATCGAGCAAGTACACGGTGTGGCCCGTCGATTTTTTACTCAGCTCGGATGACAGTTTGAGGCGCTGCGCCTCGCCTCCGGAGAGGGTCGTCGCCTGCTGCCCGAGTCGCAGGTATCCCAGTCCCACTTCCGAAAGTGTCCGGAGCTTCCGCTCGACGCCGGGCACCGCCCCAAAGAATTCCAACGCTTCAGCGATCGTCATCTCCAACACTTCGGCGATACTCTTGCCCTTGTACTTGATCTGGAGTGTTTCCCGATTGTATCGATGGCCCCGACAATGTTCACACCTAACGTACACGTCCGGAAGAAAGTGCATTTCGATGCGCAGGATGCCGTCGCCTCGGCAGGCCTCGCAACGCCCCCCCTTGACATTGAAACTGTACCGGCCAGCGCCGTATCCCCGGACCTTTGACGCTGGCAGGCTGGCAAACAGATTTCGGATCAGCGAAAATGCCCCCGTGTACGTCGCCGGGTTGCTTCGCGGTGTCCGTCCGATCGGGGACTGATCTATCACGATCGCCTTGTTGACCCGCTCGATGCCGACCAGCTCGCGGTACCGCCCCGGGCGGTCCTTGGAGCCATAAAAATGACGGAACAGCGCGCGGCGAAGAATGTCGTCCACCAGCGTACTCTTCCCGCTGCCCGATACACCCGTCACACAGATCAGCAATTCGAGTGGAAAGCGGACGTGTATATCCTTGAGGTTGTTTTCCGACGCCCCCACGACCTCGAGCCATCCCTTCCCCGGCATTTTGCGCGCGGGAGGAAGACGGATCGAAATATCGTTGCGCAGGTACCGCGCCGTGAGCGACTGAGGGGAGGCCAGCAGCTCCTCCACGCCTCCCTGGGACATCACACGTCCCCCGTTCACGCCCGCGCCTGGCCCCAGATCCACCACATAGTCAGCCTCACGAATGGTCTGATCGTCGTGCTCGACCACGATCACCGTGTTTCCGAGATCCCGAAGCCCCCCAAGGGTCTTGAGCAGGCGACGGTTGTCGCGCTGATGAAGCCCGATGCTCGGTTCGTCAAGGACATACACGACCCCCACCAGCCCGGCCCCGATCTGGGTTGCCAGACGAATTAGCTGCGCCTCCCCCCCCGACCGCGTTACGCATTACCGAACCAACGTCAGATATTACAACCCAACGTACATAAAGACACCAAGGCGCTCCCAGAATTACTTCACCACA
>CAZTAB010000041.1:0-6960 GCA_964611475.1 uncultured Verrucomicrobiota bacterium
CCACAGTGAGGCAAACGCCCTCAACAGCAATGCTCTCTCCTGTCTCCAGGTCATGCCAGCATTCAGGCACCTTGATGGCGATACGACCTGGGGCACCGTCGCGTTCCGCCTGGGTGACTTCACCAAGACGCTGGATGATCCCGGTGAACATCAGGAATGCCCCAGGCGGGCTGGGATTGCCGTGATCTTGACATCCTCGCCCAAAGTCTCCGCGCTTTCGATGGAAAGCTCCGGTTTTGTTTTCATTCCCCAGCCGACTCCCTGGATCCCGGCCGTTGTGCCGTTCTCGCCAAGAAAGCCCGGGCCGTAATATAACACGTACCGGTCAACAAGATTTGCGCGGATCAGCGAACCGGAAATGCACCCTCCCCCTTCGCAAAAAACATGAAGGACACCCAGATCGGCGAGCTTTTTCACCAGGTCCTTCAGGTTTACGCCTCCTCTCCCGGCGCGGCACGGAAGAACCCGCGCTTCACTGCCTTTCAGCATTCGCTGGGCCCGGGAAACAGCCGTCCTCGGGACAGCAAAAAGAGTCCGCTCGGCAGCCATGTCGCAGAATACCTTCCGTCGGGCCTGGATGGCGCCGGTACCCGCCACGACAACCCGGAATGGCTTTCTTCCGCCCGCAGGCCGCGGGAGAAGGGATGGATCATCCGCGCGCACCGTGTTTGCGCCAACCAAAATGGCGTCTGCCGTTCTTCGCAATGCCTGTACATCGGCCCGTGACTCCTTTCCTGTGATCCATCTCGATGCTCCGCCCGGGTCGGCAATCTTTCCGTCGAGCGTCATGGCCAGCTTGAGCGTTATGAACGGCAGCCCGGTGGCCACCCGCTTCCCGAAGGGCTCAATGAGATCGGACGCTTCCTGCCCAAGAATCCCCACGGATACGCCGACCCCACGACGCCGGAGAATTTTGGCGGCGGCCCCACAATGAGCAGGGTTTGGATCCCGGACGGCAAATGCTACCCGGCCGATGCCCGCGGAGAGTACCGCCTCAGTACACGGGCCCGTCTGGCCCATCGTCGAGCAGGGTTCCATCGTGACGTAGAGCGTGGCGTTGCGAGCCTTTCCCCCGGCCTCGGAAATCGCCTCGATTTCAGCGTGAGGCCTTCCGGCCTTTTTGTGAAATCCGCGCCCGACAATTTTTCGGTTTTTCACAAGCACGGCCCCGACCGGGGGATTGGGCCGGGTCATCCCCTCGCCCATCCGCGCCAGCTCCAAGGCCAGCCGCATCCATCGCTCATCCACCGACCGCGCCGGGCTCAAGAATCCGTACTCCTGACCGTTTCCTGAATGCCCAGGATCGCGTCGACGAAGGATTCGGGATCAAAAGAAACCAGGTCATCCATCTGCTCTCCCAACCCGGCATACAGAACGGGCACGTCCAGTTCCCGCGCCACGCCGAAAAGGAAGCCCGCTTTCGCCGAGCCGTCCAACTTGGCAATGATCACGCCGGTCAGAGGAATGGTCTGGTGGAACTGACGGGCCTGGACCAAGGCATTTTGCCCAATGGTGGCATCGAGAACGATCCACACGTCGTGTGGCGCCCCCGGCTGCCGCTTACCCAGAGTCCGGTGAACCTTCTGCAGCTCGTCCATCAATGGCTTCCGGGTGTGCATGCGACCAGCCGTGTCAACGATCAGCACATCGGCTCCCCGGGACCAGGCCGACTCCAGGGCATCAAACGCAACGGCCGCCGCGTCCGCACCGGTCTCCCCGACCACCGATGGGCAACCAACGCGTTCCGCCCACAACTTGAGTTGGTCCGCGCCGGCCGCACGAAAGGTGTCTGCCGCCCCCAGCAACGGACTTTTCCCCTCCCGGAGCAGGCACCGCGCCAGTTTTGCCGCGCTCGTCGTCTTCCCTGATCCGTTTACTCCCACAATGAGCACGGAATGTGGGCCGCCGCCGCTTTGCCATTTCGTGGGCTCCCCCGGAGGGAGTGCATCCAGCAAGCGCTGGCGGAGCAGCTCCCTCGGGCTCCCATCGCCCTTCTCCAGCGCCTCCACCAGCTCTGCCGCCAGCCGTGCCGGAACATCCGCCTCCAGGAGGCGTTCCTCCAGCTCCTCGAGCTCCTCCTCGCCGACTCTCCCGGCCCGTTTGAAAATCTTCGGAATCGAGATGGTAAATCGATCCCGTGTTTTTGCCAGCGCTTCTTTCCAGGAGGACATAAAACTACTCCTCGGCGGCCGTGCGCGCCGGGCGATCGATATCCTTCCGGGCTCGGTCGAGAATCCCGTTAACGAATCCGCCAGAGTCCGATCCCCCAAATGCCTTTGCGAGCTCGACGGCCTCGTTGATCGTCACAATCGGGGGAATATCCGCCCGGTGCAGCATTTCGAAAATGGCCACCCGCATGATGTTTCGATCGACCGCGGACATTCTCTTCAAGCCCCAATTGTCCGCGTACTGCTCCAAAAGGCGGTCGATATCATCCTTGTGCTCCAGCACGCCGAGGTACAGCGACTCGGTAAACTCCTTCCCGGTTGGCGCCGGATCCCTCAGGGTCCAGAATTGGGGCAGGGCCTCGTCCGGCGAATTCGGGTTGAAGTCATTCTCAAACAGAAGTTGCACCGCCCACTCGCGCGCCCTGTGACGACTACCCATTCGCAATGCCCTTCGGGATTTTCTGGTGCACCCGGGCCACTTCCGTCGCCGCATCGGCGAGATAACGGGCCCGGGAATCGGGGCCGGGCACACAGCGAGCCCTCGCCTGCTCATAGGATGGCGCGGAGACGACCCCGTCGATCACCGGGATTTGCCCCTGCCGGGAAATCTCACACAGAGCGTCGGATGTTGAGGCGACGATCATTTCCGCGTGGGACGTCTCGCCTTGCACGACCGCCCCGAGGGCAATCAAAACATCAAAGGATCGAGCCCGCGCCAGCCGTTCAATGGCGCAGGACACTTCAAAGGTTCCGGGCACCCACACCACCAGGATGTCGTCCGGTTTCGCTCCCCGATCGAGCAATCCCTGCACCAGGCCGCCGGCAAGCGCGCTGGTGAGCTCGGAGTGAAACCTGCCCGCCACGATGCCCACACGCAACCCCGTGGCGTCGAGGTCCCCCCGAACCTCCCGCACCCCCTCGACATGACACGTCGCGTCGAGCAGGGAATCAATATTGGTTATTTTAGCCATGGCAACCACAAGCAGGCGGCAGATGATTTCTCATCCCTGTCGCGACACTCTGCTACAGGATGTGTCCCATTTTCTTCCGCTTCGTATCGAGGTACCGCGCGTTGTGCGGCGTCAACCTTGAGGGAACGTCGATCCGCCCCTCTATTTCTATCCCATACCGCAGCAGCCCCTCAATCTTCCGGGGATTGTTCGTCAGCAGGCGAATCCGCTCGAGCCGAAGGTCCTTGAGAATTTGCGCCGCGATGCCGTAGTCCCTCGCAGCTGCGGCAAAGCCGAGCCGCTCGTTTGCCTCAACGGTGTCCAGGCCTTCATCCTGCAAACCATACGCATGAATCTTCATCGGAAGCCCGATGCCACGCCCCTCCTGCCGCATATAGATCAATGCGCCGTGTCCCTCATTAGCAATCGACTGCATCGCATTGCGCAACTGGCTTCCGCAGTCGCATCGAAGAGAGCCAAGAATGTCCCCCGTGAGGCATTCACTGTGAATCCGGACAGGAGGCTCCTTCTGCAGGTGGGGCTCTCCCAGGATCATTGCGATGTGATGTCGCCCCTCCGTCGGGGAATGGTACATCAGGCAGCGGAAGTCCCCCCACTCGGTGGGCATGTTCACCTCCTGAATCCTCTCCACGAACTGCTCGCTCTGATGGCGGTACAAAACCAACTCCGCCACGGATGTCATCCGCAACCCGTGTTCGCGTTTAAACCGGATCAAATCCTCCGCGCGGGCCATCATGCCGTCATCCCTCATGATTTCGCAGATCACGCCAATCTCCTCAAGGCCCGCAAGGCGCGAAAGATCTACCGCTGCCTCTGTGTGACCGCGGCGCTCCAGAACCCCGTGCCCGCATGCGCCCAACGGAAAAACGTGTCCAGGCCGGGTGAGGTCGCCTGGTTCCGACTCCGGGTTCGCCAGGACCGCGATGGTCCGGGCGCGGTCCTCCGCGCAAATACCCGTGGTAACCCCATTGCTGGCATCCACAGACTCCAGCCATGCCGTGCCGAAGCGATCCGGGGGCTCCCGCTCCCGCTTCATCGGGTGCAAACCCAACCGATGGGAATGGGAAGGCGGCATAGCAACGCAGATCAACCCACGGCCGTATCGCGCCATGAAATTAACCTTCTCGGCCGTGATTTTCTCCGCAGCGCAGATCAAGTCTCCCTCATTCTCCCGGTCCTCGTCATCTACAACGACCACGAGTTCCCCGCAACGAATGGCCTCGATCACATCGGCCACGGGATCATAGCCCGAAGCGTCCTGGAGTCTGAGCATCGAAGGTTCCATAAAAAATCCCGAATCACCTGGCGGCTCTTCGGGACAATCCTTGCGGGCGCATGATAAAGAACACACGACACACGCAGAATCTTCTCCCATCCAGACTATACTGTCGGCTACGGGTATCCTGCCCATCGGGCGAGACTACCGTATCCACCCCGGCATTAAGGCAAGGGTCGCGGGCTTCCACCGCCGGTAAGGAATTTCCCGCCCCCAGGCGGGATCACCTTGTCCCGAAGATCCAAATCTTCCTTATCCTTCAATCATAACGGGAGAATGCCGGAATGCAAGTCAAGTCTCAGGCCACGCACAACACGACACCCCTGCTCAGCTCATGGCGGGCAAGCGCCTGGACACGTCTTCGCCTAGAACTCAACCAGTCCTGACTCCCGCATGCTGCAGAAGCCGTGCGGATCTTCTGCTGATGGCATGCCCAGAATGACGTGATCGAGGACATCGATCTCCATCACGCGTCCGGCATTGATCAACCTCCTTGTGATTTCGATATCCTCCCCGCTTGGTTCGGCATCGCCGGAGGGATGGTTGTGTGCCAGCACCACCGCTGCGCTGGATGTACGAACCGCCTCCTTGAAGACCTCCCGGGGATGAATCAGGCTGGCATCCAAAATTCCCGTGGTCAGGGAGCGCGGTGGCCGAATCAGGCGGTATCGCGTATCCAGAAGCAGTACCCAAAATTGCTCCACCTCCTTGTTCGTCGCCTCCCCCCGAAGCAGGACAACGGCCTCCTCCGGGGTGCGGACCATCGGCCGCTCCGGCCGCTCCTCTGCAGCAACCCGCCGGGCCAATTCCAGGGCGCTCTTGATGATCTGTGCCTTCACCTTCCCCACTCCCTCCTGGCGGGTCAGGTCATCACTCGACGCCCTGGAAAGATCCGTCAGGCTCCCGTAGTGACGGAGAAGGTCCCGAGCCACCTCCAGAACGTTTCGGTTTCTGGTGCCGGTCCGGAGAATGACGGCGAGGAGGACATCCTCCCCCACTGCCTCGAACCCAAGCCGCTCTACCAGTTCCCGCGGCTGGTCGCGTAGCGGCAATTCGTGAATCCGCAGAGGTTTACAGTCATATCGATGTGTCGCGTACTCTTCGGATATGCCCATGACCTGAATCTCCCGCGAGTTTTCTCCACCCATCCTGTATCTAGGATACCCGCGCCACGGCCAGCCCGTATAGCCCTGCCAGCGGCAACAACCCCGCCACGGCAAAGGGGGGAAAGTGTATCCAGGTCAGGGATGAAGGCCGACAAGGGGAAGGGGGCCGGAGAGGGACCACACTTCTTGCACTCGCTGGGCAATGGTTGCGGGGGTATCTTCCATGCTGATGTCGACCCACTGAACGTGAGCCTGATGGTTGAACCATGTCATCTGCCTTTTGGCAAGGCGCCGGGTTCTGGCGGCCGTTTTTTCCACGGCCTCTTTCATCGTGAGTCTCCCATCCACGACCCCGGAAGCCTCCTCGTACCCTATCCCTGCCCCTGCCGCCGCGGAAAGGCCGGTGTACACTGACCGCAAGCACCGAACTTCGTCGACCAGTCCTGCATCGAACATCCCCTGAGTCCGCAGCCTAATCCTTTCCGCGAGGACCTCTCTCGGATACCGGAGGCCCGGCACCGCGGCATGCGCCGGTTTTTCACTGCGACGCGGTTGGGACATTTTTGCGAGGGCAAATTCCAACGCCCGCTGAACACGCCGGGCGTTCATCGGATCCTGCAGGGTCATCATGCGCTCTGGATCCGTCTCCCGGAGAGCATTCTGCAGTGCTTCCAGCCCCCCCTGCCGAAAGATGTCCTGGGCCTGGGCGCGAACGCCCTCATCCGGCGGACGGGAGCCGGGCAGGCCTTCCAGCAACGCCCGGATATAAAGTCCGGTGCCGCCAACAACAATGATTTCATCCGGCGATCCCTCTGCCGACAGGCCCGCTCCAACAAGCTCGAGATATCGGCCGACGCTGAATGACTCATCCGGCCGGGCAAGGTCGATGCCAAGGTAGTCCACATTGCCCCGTTCCCCCGGGGAGGGTTTTGCCGTGCCAAGATTCATGTCGCGGTAAACTAGCATCGAATCCGCCGACAGAATGCACCGTCGTGTTTGCTCCGCGATCCTCTGGGCGATCTCGGATTTCCCGGATGCGGTGGGACCGACCAGGATGTACCCAGCTGCGATGTTTCCGTCGTCCACGCCTTCGTTGGGCATCTCGCACCACACTGCTTCAGGGTTCGCTTGATTCACCCGGCGAGTTGGAGCGCTCCATCTCAGCCGCCCGCTCGTCCGCATGTAGCGGATGGTTCCTGACCCACAACGTCGACAAAAGGTACAGGAAGACCCCGATGCAGATGGAAGAATCGGCAATGTTGAACGCTGGCCAGTGATAGCTCCCGATGTAGAAATCAAGGAAATCGGTGACCGCTGATAGGCGGATCCGATCCAGGAGGTTGCCGATGATCCCGCCCAGCAGCAATCCGAATGCAAACCGATGTTCCGGCGCATCTGACACCAGAGAGCGGTAGAAGAAGCACATCAGAACCAGCATC
>CAZTAB010000042.1:0-2653 GCA_964611475.1 uncultured Verrucomicrobiota bacterium
CCCCGGGAGTTCGACCGGTCACTCCACGTTAGCGTGGGCTTCCTGCTGGGACTGCCGTTGGCGGGGCGTGCGGCGGTGCCGATCGTTAACACCTCCGCGAGGCCATCGGGGCGGGTGACCGCGGACGCGGTCACCCGGGTCATTGAGTGTATGCACAAGGGGGTGGATACCGCGGGCGACCTGGACGGGCTGCTGCTGGCGCCGCACGGCGCGGGCGTCTCGGAGTCGCACCCGGATATGGACGGCTACTGGCTGCAGGAGGTGCGTGACCGTGTTGGCCCCGGATTTCCCATCGTCTGCACCATCGATCCGCATGCCAATTTGACCCGGCAAATGATTGAGGCCTGCGACGCCACGGTGGCCTACCGCTCTAATCCCCACCTCGATCAGCGGGAACGCGGATTGGAAGCGGCCGGGATTCTGGCGCGAATGCTCCGCAGCGAGGTTCGCCCCACGCAAGCCGCCTCGTTCCCGGATGTCGCGATCAATATCGAACGGCAGCTCACGTCGGAACCTCCCTGTCGGCCAATGTATGGATTCGCCGACGAGATGGCTCACCGTGACGGAGTGATCGGAAACAGTATCGTGCTTGGATTTCCGTATGCGGATGGCCCTGAAATGGGTAGCAGCTTTATCGTGATTACGGACAACCAGCCCGAGCTCGCGCAGAACCTGGCCGATGAGCTCGCGACATACCTGGTCTCGCACCGGGAGGATTTTCATGCTCAACTGATGGGGGTTGACGAGGCCATTGAGCAAGCGGCCTCTTCCGAAGGACCGGTTTGCCTGCTGGACATGGGGGACAATGTGGGAGGAGGGTCGGCTGCCGACGGCACGTTCATCGCCTCGGCCATTCATTGGCGGGGTGGCCCGAAGTCACTGGTCTGCATCAATGATCCAGAGAGCGCGGCCTTGGCGAAGAAGGCCGGTGCCGGAGCGAGGATCACGCTTTCCATCGGAGGCAAAACGGACGGCATGCACGGCGAACCAATCACGGCGGAGGTCGAGGTTCGCAGTCTGCACGAGGGCCGTTTTTCAGAGACTGAGGCGCGACATGGAGGACTTAGCTCGTATGACATGGGGCCGACCGCGGTGGTGGCATCAAACTCTTCCGTGACATTCGTTCTGACGAGTCGCCGGACCCCCCCCTTCAGCTTGGGGCAAATCACCAGTTGCGGGCTGGATCCGGCCGCATTTCAGATCCTGGTGGCCAAAGGAGTACACGCGCCGACTGCCGCATACAGCCCGGTCTCCAAGCGGCTGATTCGGGTAAACACGCAGGGGAGTACTTCCGCCGACATGTCGCATTTCCAATTCCAGAATCGTCGAAAGCCGCTTTTCCCGTTCGAGAAAATCTGACTTGGCGTTTCCCACAGGTTTTTCAGAGGGCAGCTTGAAAAACCTTTAAATTTTGGGTTTTCTTTGCGACTCATTCGGTCGGATTCGCAGTCTCATGGGTCCGTATGTGTTGTCAATGGCTTCGCGTATCCGGAGCTCCGGCAATGTGTCGCGATTCCGCTGAAATACGTTGAATTTTTCATCTTTATAGGTCAGTATGTGTTATTTGGCGTCGTAGTTGGAAAAATGGGCGACAGAACAGGAGTAATCTTGCCGGGTTTGGTGCAGGGCGCTGTGCGGGGGGGTGCAGTCCTTGTTGCTTTCGGCCTTGTGCTATTTGGCTCACCACTGGCGAGGGCGGATTCCCTATCCACCAATCTCAACATTGTCCTTTTCTGCGTGGATGACCTCGGCTGGACGGACACAAACAGCGGACGTGTCAACCTGGGCAACGGGAGCGATTTCTACGAAACGCCGGCACTGCTCCGAATGAACTGGGAAGGGTTGGTTTTTACCCGCTGTTACATGCAGCCCCGGGGGGCGGCGTCTCGGGCGGCGCTGTTGACGGGGCGGTATCCGGTTCGGGATGAGAACGGAGTCTACACAACCGGTGACCTGAAGGGTCCCGGGGCTCCGCCTCTTCTGGCTCCGGAGCACAATCAGGACATTCCAGCCTCGACGACGACCTATGCCGAATTGCTCCAGGACGCTGGCTATGTCACCGCGCACTTCGGGAGGTACCAGGTGGGGGGGAACGAGGGGGGTAGCGCAACGCATCCGCTGAACCAGGGGTTCGAGCTGAACTTTGGCAGTACCAACGCAACCAATCCGGACACCTACTTTGCGGAGGACAACGAAGGTTGGCAGTTTAGCGGGGGTGTCGGCCCTGAACTCGACGCGTATGCGGAGCCGTACACCGATACATACATCACGAACAACATCCTGCCTCATCAGTTTGACTACACCTACGGCGAACTGACCAACCTGCTGTCTGGAACAAGCAAGCACCTGACGGACGCGATGGCGGACGCCGTGGAACATTTCATCGCGGATCATGTGGCTTCGACCAACAGTGGGCAGCGGTTTTTCATTCAATACAACCATTGGTCGGTACGCGAGCCGACGGAAGGCCGTCCGGATCTGTCCGACAAGTACCTGAATAAGGCGCCTGGCGCCGTGCATTCGAACCACGTGTACGCGGCGATGATCGAGCAGGTGGACCAGACGCTGTCCCGGCTTTTTTCTGTGCTGCGGGACCCGAACGGGGACGGGGATTTTTCCGACGACATCAGCGAGCACTCGCTGGTGATCGTGA
>CAZTAB010000043.1:0-3946 GCA_964611475.1 uncultured Verrucomicrobiota bacterium
TGGATTCTGGCGTCATGGATGGGGATTGTTTAGCGCGGTATCAGGAAACGGTCAACTGTGTGTGCGCCGAACCCGAGCTCGCGCGCGATACGTATTGATTTCAGATGGGGCGCCCGGTCTGCGTTATTGAACGCGGTTCGCAAGGGTGCCGACGGGATCGATATGAATGGAAATCTCGTCGCCAGATTTGAGCGTGAAGGAGCTGGGTGGAACGATTCCGGTTCCGGTCATGAGGAAACTTCCCTGCGGGTAGCTCGTTTCCCGATACATGTACCCCGCAAGTTCCTCCGGGGACCGCTTGAGGGCTGCCAGCGTGACTGCATCCTCGAAGACCACCTTGCCATCGCGCGTGATCGTCATGGAGATCCTGGTCTCCTGCGGAAGTGGCTCCTCCGAAACCAGGATGCAGGGGCCGACGGCGGCAGATCCGTCATAGACTTTCGCCTGCGGGAGATAGAGCGGATTCTCTCCCTCAATATCCCGGGAACTCATGTCATTCCCGATGGTGTACCCGACAATGTTCCCGCGGGATGACATGACAATGGTTAACTCCGGCTCCGGGACATTCCATGTCGCATCCCCCCGGATCCGCACCTCTCCGCCCGGCCCGACCACCCGCTGGCCGGGCGACTTGTAGAAAAGTTCCGGGCGCTCGGCGGAATACACCCGGTCATAAAAATCGCCTCCACCGGCCGTCTCCGCCTCCTCCATCCGCGCGTCCCGGCTCCGGAAATACGTCACTCCGGCGGCCCAGACCTCCTGGGATGAAAGAGGAGCCAGGAACTCGCCTGCGGACGGCTCATCCGTGAAATTCGCCCCGGACGCCGAGAGGGAATCCAGGTGTGCGCGGAGGTTTGCCATGGACAGCAGTTCATCCATCGATTCATCCAGGAGCAACCACCGGTCGGCACGTTGGAGGTATACACCTGCTGCTGTGCGGTAGATCTTCATGACAAAACAGTATGCGGCAGGCTTGGAGCGAACTCAAGCGATCGAGCGCTATGTCCATGGCGTGAGCCATCGGGAAAAATACCGCCTGTTCCATGGACCCCGTGAGGGGCACCGCTATGGTGACGCTGCAGAATGCATCATGCGGCAAACCACCGGCATTTTGCACGGCCGGCGCCCTGCCACTTCCCACAGCACAGGGGCACTACGAACAGGGTGACGCATCAGCCCGGAAACCGATGAAATCAGCGGTTGATTCTCCGATGCCGCCCCGGTAGCCTTCCACCCCTTGAACCCGCTGCGAGAGTTGCCCTGATATGCCCTATCGGTTGCTGCGATTTGCCCTGAGCCGGAGGCACCCGGAACCACGGATGTTCCGGGCGCCCGACACGCTGAAGTCGAGCTATGACGTCGTCATCATCGGGGCGGGGGGGCACGGGCTGGCCGCCGCCTATTACCTGGCCCGCGACTTCGGCATCACAAACGTCGCGGTTCTGGAAAAGAGCTACATCGGCAGCGGCGGGACAGGGCGAAACACGGCGATCATCCGGTCCAACTACCTGACCCCTGAGGGTGTCCGCTTCTACGACGCGAGCATAAAGCTTTTTGAAGACCTCTCGCAGGACCTCGACCTCAACCTCTTCTACTCCCGGCGCGGCCACTTCACCCTCGCCCACTCCGACAGCGCCATGCGGACCATGCGGTGGCGGGCCGAGGTAAACAAGCATCTGGGGGTGGACAGCGAAGTGGTGGACACGGGCTTTATCAAGTCCAAATGCCCCTCGATCGACCTGGATTGCGGCCACAATACGCCGGTACTGGGCGCACTCTACCATCCACCCGGGGCGATCGCCCGACACGACGCCGTGGCCTGGGGATATGGGCGGGGCGCAGACCAGCGGGGGGTGGAAATCCACCAGGGAACCGAGGTGACGGGGATTCGCGTCGAGGGCGACCGGGTTGTGGGGGTAGACACCGACAAGGGCTTCATCGAAACCCGGAAGGTGCTCTCCGCAGTTGCCGGGTGGACGCCCACCATCACAAACATGGTGGACCTGCGGACGCCCATCACGGTTGCTCCGCTCCAGGCATGTGTGACCGAACCGATGAAACCCTGGCTGGATTCCATCATTGTATCCGGATCATTGCACATCTACCTGAGCCAATCATCGCGCGGCGAACTCGTTGCGGGCGCTGCACTTGATCCATACGAGGTGCAGGACATGCGCGTGACTCTCGATTTCGTGGAGGGTCTTTGCGGGCACATCCTTGAGCTCTTCCCCTTCCTCCACGATATAAAAATCATGCGTCAGTGGGCGGGACTCTGCGACATGACACCCGATTTCTCGCCCATCATGGGAAAAACCCCGGTCGAGGGATTTTATATCGACGCCGGCTGGGGCACCTGGGGTTTCAAGGGAACCCCGATCTGTGGGAAAACAATGGCGGCAACGATCGCAGAGGACCAGGACCATGAATTGATTCGCGCTTTTTCGCTTTCCCGGTTTGAGCAGTTTAACCTGATGGGCGAAAAGGGAGCCGCCGCAGTAGGACATTGATGTACTGGAATATGCAGCATGGCGCAAAAAGCAATGGGGTCGGACAGGGTTCCAACCGGAATCTTCAGGCCTGCCTGAGCCCCGCCCGGAAGTCTCGCGACGCCCGCTGTAAGGGGGCTCGCGCGCAATGAAATTGCTTCGATGCCCACTGAACGGGGAACGACCCATCCAGGAATTCACCTACGGTGGAGAGTTCCGCGAGATGCCGGATCCTGCGGCCGCCTCTGAAAAAGAGTGGGCGAACTATGTGTTCAACCGGGCCAGCGAACCTGGCATTCGCATCGAGTGGTGGTACCACAACGCGAGCGGCTACTGGTTCCTGGCCGAGCGGAACCTCGTGAAGGACGAAATCCTCCGGACATTTGATTACACACCATGACAACCTCCGACCCCCAACTTCCATCTTTCAACCGTCAACGCCCCGATGCCTGACCGCCTCCCAGCGCCCTACGGGACCGCCATCCACCGGGCGACCCCCCTGACGTTCCGGTTCGAAGGCCGGACCTGCCAGGCATTCGAGGGAGACACCATCTCCTCGGCCCTGTGGGCCAACGGCCTCCGCATCCTGGGGCGAAGCTTCAAGTATCACCGCCCCCGCGGGTTCTGGGGACTCGACGGTGTCGACAGCAATGTCATCGTGGAGTCCCCCAACCGAACAAACATACGCGGTGACGCAACGCCAGTGGAAAATGGCATGGATCTCCGCGCTGTAAACACGCTGGGAGGTGTGCGCCTCGATTTGCTGGCCTTTCTCGACAAGCTTTCCGCATTCACCCCCGTCGGGTTCTACTACAAGGCCTTTCACTCCAAGAAACTGTTCCCTATGTATGAACGGCGAATCCGGGCCTTGGCCGGGCTCGGATCGGTCAACACCGACAAAGGCGCAGGCATGCCATCGCCCAAGGACTACGCCTTTTGCGACGTCCTGGTGATCGGCAGCGGTCCCACCGGGCTTTCGGCTGCCCTCGAGGCGGCCGATGCGGGCGCGCGGGTGATACTGGTGGAGCGCAGCGCCCAGGCGGGCGGCTCCCTGACCTGGCAGTGCGGCCCCGATACCCCGCCGGGGGATTTGCTGGCCCGGGCCCAATCGTCGGGACACATCGAGCTGCGCACGGCAACCGTTGTCGCCGGCTACTATGCGGATCACTGGGTCGCCCTTGCCGACGGGGAAAAAATGACGAAGTGCCGCGCACGGGCGGTCGTCTTCGCCACGGGCGCCCTTGAGCAACCTGCCGTGTTCCGCAACAACGACCTGCCCGGGGTGATGATGGGAAGCACGTCACAGCGGTTGATGCATCAGTACGCAGTACAACCCAATCAGACGGGCAATAATGGGCCGGGGTAGACATCCGTGGACTAGTGCTAGTGCTACTGTACTTGACTGATACTGTATGGAAACACTACGGCCAAGAGGCCAAACTCAAAAAAAATTATAAAAT
>CAZTAB010000044.1:0-13051 GCA_964611475.1 uncultured Verrucomicrobiota bacterium
GATTTTCCCGTCGACCGGCAAAACCGGCTCCTCGTAGAGATCCTGCACCTGCTGCACGTTCCAGTCGGGGTACCCCTCGGGGGAATATTCATGCGCCCAGGTCCCGTTTGGCAGCGTGGCATAGACGTGGAGGCTGGCGAAACTGGTGATGCCAACGTCGGGGGAATGGGGCACGACCGGCTTGTTGAAGGCCTGAGCCAGTTCGCAGATATGTTTCATCTCCGACAACCCGCCACAGTTCAGAATGTCCGGCTGGATGATGTCCGGATTCCCCATCCCGATCACGTCGCGAAACCGCCAGCGGGTCACCTCAAACTCACCGAACGAGACGGGAACGTCCAGCGCATCGGCCACCTGCCGAAGCCCCGGAAGATCGTGCGGCGGTACGGGTTCCTCGAAGTGCAGGACCCCTAGGTCCTCCATCCGCCTGCCCTGTCGAATAGCGGTGCTCACGGTGTATCCCCCGTTGGCGTCGAACCCAAGGGGGATGCCCTCCGGCAGAAACTCACGCACGAGCCGGAACATCGCAAAATCCTTTTCCGGGTCGGCGTCCAGGCGCAACTCGTGCCAGTCCATCCGGATCTTGAATGCCCTGTGGCCGAGTTCCCACCCTTTCTCCACGTCGGCACGCATCTCTTCGGGCGTCTTTCGAAATCCGGATCCGATGCTCCAGTACATCGGGATTTCCGTTCGCGCGGCGCCACCCAGCAATTCGTGAATGGGACGGCCCGTTGCCTTGCCGCACAGGTCGAGGCAGGCGATATCGATCGCTGCGATTGCCTGCGGCCGGTAGCGGCCCCCGCCCCGGAAATACAGCTCCTCCCACAGGCGGTCCGACTCGAACGGGTCCTTGCCCGCCACGAGGGGCTGGTAGAAATCGGCGTACCACCGGGCATGGTCTACCGGATTCGAAAACCGGCTAATGAACTGCCCGAGCCCGACATGCCCGTCGTCGGTGTGCAGGCGAACCAGGGTGTTGCCGTGGGTCAGCGGGTCGGCGGTGATTTTTTCGATGCGCATGCTGCCTTGTTTCCCTGACGGTTCAACTCAGATCCTTTGGCACCCGGCATCCATGTCCGCGAGAGGATCCTGAACCGGAACGGGAATGCCGGGTATCAAACCGTAAAACCCGCATGTTAAAGTGGGGGAAAGGAAATGCAAGCGAGGACGACAATCTCACCTACCGCGGCGGCAGCATCACAATCGTATCTCCCCAGTGCACGCGGACTCGATTGAAACGCCGGTCGCGAGCTTTCACCTCTCCGAAAGTCTCCACGTGGCCGTCGATGTAGAGATAGTTCAGGTCGAGGTTGTTCCATCCCCTCAGGTCCCATGATGCGTAATAGGAGTACACCTGCGACCAGTCGGGCGGCCCGTTCTTGGTGACCGGCCCGTCAAGCGTTTGCGGAAAATCAGGATGCGTGGATCCGAAGCGCTGGCCCGGCAACCAGGTCCAGTTCCGGTCGTTCATCAGGATTTCGTACTCGACTCCCGATACTACATAGGTGTCGCCCAGTTCGGCCATGCGCTGTTCCCAGCCCGCGCCGACGTCAGAACGGCCCTCCGGAAACCACCCCGCCCAAATATCGTAGGAGGAATAGACCTCGCCCGGTGAACGCACATCAGCCATCAGGTTCAGGCGGGCGGACAGCGGGCAAACAAACGTGGCATTCAGCATGGTGTACTCGGAGAGGGCCGGGCGCATATCGTTCACCTCGCTGCCAGCCTGCATGAGAATCGCCGGGATGGATGTTCCCGCGCCCGCAGTCTGGGCCCAGCGCCTCGGAAAGCGGTTTTCGTGGTCGGCGGCATAGCCGACCAGTGCGACGCCGTTCTGGCGAAGGTTGCTGACACAATGGGTCAGCCGCGCACGATACACGGCCTCCTTCACCGCCGGCACCAGGAGGGCCGCAAGAATCGCAATGATTGCGATGACCACGAGCAATTCAATCAGCGTAAATCCGCCGTTCCCCCGGCGCGGCCGGACGCTGACCACCCGGTGTTCTAGGCGTCTGATGACCATGATACCGTCCAATCGATTCTGGGCTCCGGCCCCGGGATCCGGATCATGCAGTTGGACTATCTCCCCGGGGCAAAAGCACAATGGCCCAACCCCACCCCGTGGAACCACGAATCGCGGAGGCTTCCCCTACTTCAGCACAACCCGAGCCGCTGTCATATCCTCCGCGTCCAGGGAATAGTAGAGGCGCTTGGACCCTCCGTCGCCGGTCTGGCTTTGTCCTGTGTCGTCCCAGGAGCCATTGACCAGATCGGAGGTAACCTGAAGCCCGTATTCCTTCCCCTCCTCGGTGTCGAATGCCGCCTCGAGTGCGCCGGGAACCTGGACCACGGAGCTGGAGACGATCGGGAGGGGCGTCGGCGTGTCGCCCAGGGACGGGCCATGGGCAAAGTTAGCCGCGATCTCCCCCTGGCTCAGCAACCGGTCGTACACCCGAAAGACACTGATATCCCCTTGAAACCGCCGTCCGACCTCCTGATGGATACCGCCGATGAAAACTTCCATCGCGTTCCCCGAACTGAACTGCACGATGCTGTTGAAGGTGAATTCCGGACTCGCCCCGCCGTCCACCCACAATTTGAAGTCTCCGGTGTCATTGTTGTCGAAGGTGAAGACATACTGGTGGAAATCGCCGAAGATCGATTCCTTCTGCATGACATGGCCGGTGCTTCCATTGTCGCGCGGCCCGAACTCGTCGATGAAATCGAACCGGAGCGTATCGAACTTGGACATTGTGGCATCAGGCGCCAGGGTGACCGTAAAGATCTGCTGCGCACCGAAATCCCTAAACTGAAACAGATGGTGTTCGGAGTGGGGATCCGGCGGCTTGTCGCCCAGGCGGCGGGCCCACAGTTCCACCGTAAAGTCCTCTACATTCACCGCCTCGGAATTGGTGTTTCCCCTCTTTCCGAAGGACGCCTCACCAACACCGCGGATGGTCCCGTCAAAACTATACCAGGCGACCAAGTCCTCGTCGGTTCCAAAGAGCGGACTGGCCGACCCGCCCTGCGGAATAAACCCGCCCAACGGGCCGAGGTTCTCCCATTGCTTCGGCTCGGCAGTCGCCAGTGAATTGTCACCGGCTTCATAGTTCAACAACAACCCGCTGGTGGTCAACTCGGCGTGAACGGCCGTGTATGAAAGGACCAGGATGGCGGCGAATAGCGTACCCCGTGAAATGATTTTGCATGTGCTCATGATTCTTCTCCTGTTGCCGGCTTCAGAGTTCGATCACCCGGTAGGTTTTTTGCATGGAGAATCCGTCCGGGTCGTACAGGTTCAAGTCGCCGCCGGTGCCCTCGATGCTGGACCCGGTTTCGACCCAATCGGGTGCGTTCGTCGTCCATTGCAGGAAGTACGTCTTGTCCTCCTGGCTGCTAAAGCGCACGGCACCGATATCAGTGACATTGACCTGGATGATGGGAACCGCAGGCACGACGAGCACCCCCTTCGCCGGCCCTTCGGCAAAGTTCGCCGCCACCTGTAGATCACTCAATACCATGTTATACACGCGAATCGAATTGATGTGGCCTCGAAATGACCTGCTGATGGCTTCCGGCGGATTCAGCATGCCCAGCGTGTTGTTCCGGTACGGTTTCGACGCCGTCATGTTCTGGGGAAGTCCGGTCACCGTGACCAGCTTCACGCCGTTGGAGTAGACAGCGCAGGCCTTGGCCTCGTCGTCATACGCCATGGCCACGTGGAACCACTCGTTCAGGGGGGCGGGCAGGTCGATGCGCTCCACGTTTAATCCCGAATTGGAATTCGCCCCAAAGAAGCTACGGTGGCCGGCCGAATCGTTCAACTCAAAGGTAACCCACTTCTTGTTGACGGCCTCGGGGAGACCGGTGTCGTCATGATGGCGCAGCCAGAACCCCGCGCGCTGCTCGCCGCCGGAGGTCGTCCGCATCATGAACAGGTGGTTTTCACCGCCGGTCGGGAACGACGTAGGGCGAATCCAGATGTCCACGGAGAAGCTTTTGGCGGTAATCTCCGGGCATGTCCCGCCGCCTTCACCCCAGCTTGCGTTGTTTGAGTCGTAGTAGGCAATGAGGTCTTCGTCCTGACCCAACTCGGGGGTGCCACTGGTGTCCGGCAGCCACACGCTGCCCCCGGTCCCCAGGTTGGTCCAGGAATCGGGGTGAGAGGGATTATCCGTGGCCAGGCACTCAATCACGGCCCCCGGCGTGATCTGGGCCGCCGCGGAACCGCACCAAACGAACATGGCAAGCGCAGCGCATGCATGGATCGTCTTTCTCACCTTCATACGTGTACTCCTTTACCTAAACGAAAGGGGCGGTTCGCCCAATGACGAACCGCCTCCTCGTTTAATTTGCTATTGCGGGCTCTTGGCCCATCGCGATGTGGTTTTTCGCGGCTCCAGGTTAGTCCCGGCGGCGGCGCAGGGACAGAACCAGGCCACCCAGTCCCAGAAGCGCAATCGTTCCGGGCTCGGGAATCACCGACAATCCAAACTTAACAGCATCCTCATTGAAGTTCTGCTCAACCTCCGCGCCGGACAGCACCCGGTCATAGACACGGAAGGTGTTGTAGTGCCCCTCAAATGCCCTTCCGGGACTCTCGAGGTAATTCTGTAGTCCCACCGTGTTCTCATTGAAATCAGCACCTGATGGGCTGAAATACTGCGGCAAACCCGTCGCTTGAACAAGCTGCACGCCATTTGCATATACCGTGGCGACCCCGTCACCTGCCTCGGAGCTCGTGGCGTTCTGATAGGTCAACGTCAGGTGGTGCCATTCATTCAGGGTAGGGGAAAATGACATGGGAGGGCTGATATCCAGGGCTGAACCCGTGGTGGGCCGTATGAAGCCGCGGTTTCCGGCCGCGTCATTCAACTCGAATTGTATCCACTTGCGCTCACCATCAATTGACCTGAAGCCGGACGATGTTCGCGTGCCTCCGGCCCGGAGCGCGTAGATCTGGTTCTCACCCCCCGGGAAAGCAGTCGGACGAAGCCACGATTCGACGGTGAAACTCTCCAGGTGGACGCTGACCGTCGTTCCGGGCGTGTCACCCCAGCTCCCGCCACCGGTGTGATCGTAGTAAGCGGTGCCGTTAGGATCCTGCCCGAGGCCAGGTGCGCCGTTAGCGTCCGGCTGGAACGCGCCGCCCGCTGATCCATTGTTGCTCCACAGGCCAGGATGACCCGCATTGTTGTCTGCCTGCAAATTGATCAGAGAACCCCCAACAATACTTGCCAAGGCCGCTCCGCTCCATGCCAGACTGGTTACCGTAACCACCGCTATGATGCTCTTCAGTTTTCTGACTTTCATTGACGCTTTCTCCTCTGCTTTACTTATGGGCACTGTGAAACGTAAAAGCCCCAGACTGTTACTCCCAGCGAGTATGGGCCCCCAAATGCGTTCTTGGCCAATAAAAAGTGTACAAGAAGTAGTATTTTCAAGTTGCCAAAGGATGCGGCTGGCGGGGCGGGGCGGGGAAGATAATCGCCTGTTTTATTGATGAATGTACTCCATTCCTAGCATGACGATGGTTACCGATGCGCAAATTCAGGTGCTTGAGGAACGCGGATTTGTCCTCGTTCCCGGGTTTCTTGGGCCTCAAGAGCTCGCCGCGGCGCGCCGGTGACTCTGGAATCATTTCCCGAAACCGGAGACATATTTCGCCCACCCGGGCCGGTTTCCGGACTTTGAGCGACCGATGGGCGGGATGTTCAATTATCCCTGGGACAGTCTCGAACTCAATGGCCTGCCGCTGCATCCGGACCTCATTGATGCGGCCGAGCGGATCCTGGGGACGCCGGACATTCAGCTCTGCAAGGCGGAGCTGCTGGCCAAGTACGCCGGCGCCGCAGACTACGAACAGGACCTGCACCGCGACTATGGCAACCATACCCTGGTGGTGCCGCGCCAGGACAAGCGCTGGCGCGAGTTGACAACGATCATTTACCTCTCGGACGTTACATCCGCGACCGCGGCGACCACGTTTGTCCCGCGCGCCCAAACCGACCACATCGAGTTCGGACACACCCGGCTGCCCGACCAGTCCCTCCGTGAACGCGAGGAGCAGGTCATCGGTCCGGCCGGATCGCTGGTGCTCTATTTCTATGACGTGTTTCACCGCGCCGTCCCGTTTGCGGAACCTGGATCGGCGCGGTTCATCCTGTTCGCAGACTTCCGCCAGGCGGACATGGTCTGGGCGGGAAAACACGCATTCCCCGCGGCCGGCAATCGCCCCGAAATGATCGAGCTGGTCGAGCGGATCGATGTCCGCCAGCGCACGGTTCTAGGCTTTCCCGCTCCGGGTCACCCGTACTGGAATGAGCAGACCATCGACGATACCCGAATTCGATATCCGAATATGGACATCGCGCCGTATCGCATGGCGTTGAAAGAGGACACATAAAACGGAGCTGATGCATTCGACACCCGAAGCCCCAAATGACAAACAAACCCCGGTTCCCCGAGAAATCCCGACGCAGGCGCCATGCCTGAACGGTGGGCCCAGTAAAAAGAGCCTGGCGTCCCCTACTCCGCCGCCTGAGCCCTCGGTCCTTGCAGGTTGGAATCCTGGATTTATTTGAAATGGGGGGATTGGGATTGAGGACGTAGGACTTGTGCGTGATATGGCCGACCGCCCCAATTTCCTGATTCTGCTTTCCGACCAGCACAGCCCCCACATCGCGGGCTGCTACGGCGACCGGGTGGTGCGAACCCCCCACATTGATGCGCTGGCAGAGCGAGGCGTCACGTTCGAAGGCACCTATTGCCAGTCGCCCCTGTGCGTGCCCTCACGCATGAGCTTTCTCACGTCGCAGCAGCCGTCAGACATCGAGGTGTGGACGAACAGTTGCTTCCTCCCGTCGGACGTTCCCACGTTTGCCCACGGGTTGGGCGCGGCGGCGTACGAAACCACGCTGGTGGGCCGCATGCACTTCAAGGGAGCGGACCAGCGGCACGGATTCGAGCATCTCCGGGTGGGAAGTGTCACGCCCGTTGATCTCTTCGGCGAAGATACGTCCTTGTCGCCCGGCCTGCGTGCGGCCGCGGGTCACAGTCGGCCGGCCGTCACCACGGCCGGCCCCGGCAGGACGGGCTACCAGGCCTATGACGAAGAGGTCGCCGGCGCGACCGCAGACCTCCTTCGAGAGAAATCCGGCGCGACGGACCGGCCATTCTGCATCGTGACGGGTTTTGCGCTTCCCCATTGCCCGTTCGTCTGTCCAAGGGAGGATTGGGATTACTACCATGACCGTGTCGCTTTGCCGTCCCTCCCGGACGGCTATCTCGAGAACCTGCACCCGGTCATCAAGGAGTGGCGGAAGACCCGCGGGGTCGAGGGCCTCACCGATGAGCAGATCCGCCGGGCCCGCGCCGGGTACTACGGAAACATCACACACCTCGATCGCCAGGTGGGCGTCGTGCTGCATGCCCTGGCCGAGACCGGGCTCGAGAAGAACACGGTGGTGATCTACCTCTCCGATCACGGCGAGATGGCCGGCGAACACGGGATGTGGTGGAAGAGCAACTTTTTCGAGGCGTCGGTCGGCGTGCCCCTGGTCGTCTCGTTTCCGCCGCATTTTTCCCCGGCGCGGCGGCGGGAGGTGGTCAGCCTGGTGGATATCGGTCCGACTCTGCTCGAGATGGCCGGCGCGGATCCCCTCCCCACCGCGAGTGGAGCAAGCCTGGTTCCCTTGCTGGAGGGCCGGCACGATTCCGTCCCGCGACCGGCCTTCAGCGAAAAATATCCGTATGCGGGCACGCCCCCGGGCCGCATGATCCGGGACGGAAACTGGAAACTGGTGCATCACGAGGGCCAGACACCGATGCTGTTCGACCTGGAAAAGGATCCCGGCGAACTGACGGACCTGGGAACCTCAGACGCCCACGCGACGATCCGGGATGCACTCCACCACCGGGTCCGCTCGGGTTGGGATCCGGATCGCATGCAGGCGGTGCTGGCGAAACGGGAAAAGCACCATCCCCTGTTGCGCGCATGGTACGAGACGGTGCGTCCACCGGGTCAGGGGCAATGGCACGCGCCGGATGGGGCGAACCGATTTCCGCTTTGAGGTCTCAGGCAGGCCTCCTTGACGCGATTCCCGGTTGGTGGTGGGCGGTGATTGGCATTGGTTGATTGCGATGTTCGGAGCGCTGGATCGGCCAACTCGGCCTTGGAGTCGGCGGTCCCCGCCACTCGTCGTTTCTCTGATGATGAAATGGAATGGGCGGGACCAGCGGCTGGCAGGGGTCGGGATGCGTTTCGCGCATGCAGTTCCCACGCGAGCCGGGGCTGTTCCGTTTCCCGGCGCCTCCGGGGTATTTGAGCGTCAACGACCCTGGTGATCCGCCGCGCCGGTTACGGCGCACTAGTGCTTCACGGATCGGAGCCGAAGCAGTCTGCCGTCGCCTGGTGACAACGCAAGCGTCAACGACCCGTCATCCAGATTCACCGCACGCACGGTCCCTCCCGGATTCGAGCGATCTACTTCACCGACGGACTCGATCTTGTCATCAAACGCCAAGACCACTTTCGACCGCCTCCAGGGATTGCGATTCACAACCAGCACGTACGTCGAGTCTTTCGGCCCCTCGAAAAAGCCCAGGACCGCCTCGCCGGAACATTCGCGGATCCCGCCGTGGCCTTCGTAGAGCCAGGTTGTGCCGCGCGGTTGAGGCGAGGTGTGGCGGACGGCGGTGGACCGCAGGCTCAGAAGCAGCGCCCCAATGTTCTGGATTTCGCGATTGACTCGTTTGGCCAGATGGTACACCGGCTGTTTCTCCCCCCCGTGGCTGACGAAGCCGGCGAAACCCTCGGCTTCGCCGTAGGTGAAGTACTGCAGCCCCCGTGCCCCGTAGGCCAGGCAGGAGTAGAGCTGGAACCGGAGGTTGCCGTCGGTGGGCTCAGGAAACCCAGGGCGAAGCGGGGTGCTCAGCGCGAACGCCCAGAACGGGACATTGTGCTTGAGCGCCGCGGTGCGGATGATTTCCAGGTTCTCGTAATAGTCGGCAGTGACGACGTTGTTTGTCCGGATTCCATAGTGGTCATAGGAAAGCACCTCCGGCCGGCACATCTCCATGTACTTGTCCACATACTCCTGGTAGTTGCGCGACTGCAGGTAATTCTCTTTCTCGGTGACCGGCGCATAGGTGGGAAACAGGTTGTTGTAGCACCAGTGATCCGGATCGAGTTCCTTGAGCCGGTCCTGTGTTTTCGCGAGCGCCGGGAAACTGACGGCCCCCGGTTCATCCTTGAGCCGGTACGCGGCGAAGGCGGGTTCCTTCGCCCATTGCGACACCTTGCTTTTCAGATTGGCTTCGAATGACTCCGCCTTTTCCGGTTTGTCGGCCCGTTCCCACTCCACCCCGATGGCAACGATGCCGATGCCGTGCTTGCGGCCGAGCGCCAACGCCTTCTTGTTGGGTTCGTCATACGGGAAGGGCGGCATGCAAAGGCTGAATCCGGCAGCCGCCATGTCGCCCCAGATCTCGTCCGTGAGCTGGTGCGAATGCGGTCCCCACCAGCCGATGATGGGAAAGGGCCGGTCTGCGGGAGCTTTCCAGGCCCACCCCGGGATCATCGGATCCGACGCGTGAGCGGAAAAGAGAGCCAGGAATCCCGTTGAAAGTATGAGTCCAATCCTCGTCGCAAGTCGCATGTCTCTGCCTCCCGTATCCTTCAGCATTCGACGTTTTCTTACCCCTTCCAAGCTCCTCGAAGCAACGGAAATCCCAAATATTCAAGACCGGGTGTCGAGGTCTTCGAAACTCACAGCGGCGGCAGCAGCACCACCGACTGGCCCCAGTGTACACGGACCCGGTTGAAGCGCTGATCACGGGGCCGCACGTCATTGAAGGTTTCCACGTGGCCATCAATGTAGAGATAGTTCAAATCGAGGCTGTTCCAGTTTCTGATATCGAACGTTCCGTACCAGGAGTACACCTGGGTCGAGTCGGGAGGACCGTATCTCCCGAACGGGCCAAAAAACGTCTGGGGAAAATCGGGATGCGCGGCGTTGAATCGCCGGGTCGGCAGCCAGGTCCAGGCACGGTCATTCATCAGCACCTCATACTCCACCCCGTCAACAACATAGGTGTCGCCCAACTCGCCCATGCGCCTCTCCCAGCCCGCCCCCACATCGGGGCGACCTTCCGGAAACCATCCGGCCCACATGCTGTAGGATGAGGAGATTTCCCCCGGGGACCGCACATCGGCCATCAGGTCCAGCCGCGGCGAGAACGGGCAGACGAACGTCGCATTGAGCATGGTGTACTCGGAGAGCGCGGGACGCAGATCGTTGACCACGCTGCCAATCTGCATCAGGTGCGCAGGTGACGCCGTCCCGGCACCCGGCGTATGGGCCCACCGATCAGGCCAGCGGTTCGCGTGATCACCCGCATAGGTATACAACGCGACCCCGTTCTGGTGCAGGTTGCTCATGCAGTGGGCCAGACGGGCGCGATACAGCGCCTCCTTCACCGCCGGCACAAGGAGGGCCGCAAGGATCGCGATGATGGCGATGACGACCAGAAGCTCGATCAGCGTGAAGCCACGGATCCCATTGTCCGGAACAAAACCCGGGATTTTTCGCTCTACGTTTTCCGGTTGCCTCATGTCAAACACTCCGTCGACGGCAAGCTTGGAATGTACCACCGAAAGAGACAATACAAAACCCCGGCGCATGTACACGGCCAGAAGTTTCTCAGCCCATATTCACCAAACACAGGATGGCGATGGCCAGCGCAATGCCGCCGACCTGCCGCCGAAGAAGCGTCTCCTGCCAGAGCCGCCAGGACACGATCACATTGATCAAAATGGTGAGGCTGCTGACAGAGGGAAAGAAAATCACCGCCGGGATCCGGTGCAGAGCCATGAGCAGGGAAAACACGGTGCCGGCGTTCACAATGCCGACCACGATTCCCAATCCCACGGCCATGACGGTGGGCACCCGCCGTTTCGCGAGAAGGATTCCGGCGAGAATCATCGCGGCGATGCCGAAAATCACCATCTTGTAGAAATCCTGCTGGGAAACATCCAGATTGATGTCTGCAAGCTTGTGTGTGGTCTGGATGCATCCCGCGTTGAGGAAAAGGACGAGGAGGAACAGGTCTGTCTTGAGGGTCAGGTGGGGACGCGTGGGGTCACGCGGCCGGATCAGGATCATGGCGGGCAGCAGCAGGGCGACGGCAATCCACCGGTACTGATTCATCGATTCCCCGAAGGCGTACCAGGAAACGAGGACGGGGATTATGGACGCCGCGCGCAGCGTCGCGGTCGTCACGCCCACGCCGGCGGTGCCGAACCCACCGAGCAGAAACGGAATGGACCAGACGAACAGGACCCCGTTGACGGCGCCCATGGCCAGAGGCAGTCCCCCGAGAGGGGCATCCCAGCCCTCCAGGCGAATCAAAAACACTGACAGGGAAACGAGGAAGGCGACCACGTAGTTCACGGCAAGCACGGAAAGCATATCCGCGCCACGGCGCTGGCCGAAGCGCAATCCCTGCATGAAGAAGACGCTGCAAAAAACACATAGGACGAAATAGAGCACCCGTCACGATGTCGCGGATGGATTGAAACCGCAAGGAAAGGTTATCTTCAGGCGCCGGCGGCCGCCTGCATCAGCGCGCGAAGATAGCCGAAGGTACGCGAGGTGCCCCGGGGTGAGCTTGTCCCCGCCCTGATGACTGACACCGAGTTTCATTTCTCCACCGCCTGGTCTCCACGCGGGTGCCACACCCGCCCAAACCCGAATGCAACAAGGTCCCTTTCGTTTCGCATGGTCGGCAGGGTCATGGTCATCCGGTCCCCGGCACAATACGGTGCACGCACTGCCCTGGGGAAGGGAACCCGACTCCGAATGCGGTTGATGTACCACAGGACGGCGAAGTATAGACAGTCGCTTCAATGAATCGCAAACCAACTTCCCGCACCCGTCCCATCGTTCACCTCCTCGGTCACGCGCACATCGATCCGGTCTGGCTGTGGCGCTGGCAGGAAGGCTTTGCCGAGGTCCGGGCGACCTTCCGCTCGGCATTGGATCGAATGAAGGAAACACCGGGGTACGTGTTCACCTGTTCCTCGGCTGCGCTCTATGAGTGGGTGGAACAGTTCGATCCGAACATGTTCCAGGAGATCCGGAAACGGGTTGCCGAGGGACGATGGTCCCCCGTCGGCGGCTGGTGGATCGAGCCCGACTGCAATATTCCATCGGGGGAAGCCCTGGTTCGGCAGGGACTGTACGGGCAACGGTATTTCAAGGAAAAACTCGGCGTTCGAAGCACGGTCGGATTCTGTCCCGACTCTTTCGGACACGCCGGGACCCTGCCCAAGATTCTCGCAGGCTGCGGCCTCAGCCACTACGTTTTCATGCGGCCGATGGTGCACGAGAACGAGGGCATTCCCGAACTTGCCTTCCGCTGGAAGGGAGACGACGGGACCGAGGTAAAGACACTGCGCATTCACGAGTCCTACAACGCCTGGACCTGCAAGGAGCTTCGCACCCGGATGGACGCCACACTGAAGGTGGCGGAATCGACGCCGCTGGCGGGCGACATCGTTCTGTTCTTCGGCGTCGGCAACCACGGCGGCGGGCCGACACGGGCCATGCTGGAAGAAATCGGGCGGTGGCGAAAGCAACGGGACATGCCGAAGCTCAACTACGCATCCCTCGAGGACTAACTGCAGCACATCGACGAGAAGAAGCTCCCGGCGTGGAAGGGCGAAATGCAGCACCACGCTCGCGGCTGCTACTCTGCGGTCAGCGCGATCAAGAGCGGCATGCGGCGCGCGGAGACGCTCCTGACCGGCGCGGAAATGTGGGGCTCCGCGGCGCGAAGCGCGGTCCGGCGGCGGGCCGACACCGCGGCGCTGGGGCGCGCCTGGAAAGATGTTCTCTTCAACCAGTTTCATGACATCCTGGCTGGCACGTCGACGGAGCAGGCTTATGCGGACTCGGCGTTTCAACTCGGCGCGGCGGCCCACGTCGCGGAGTGGGAGGCCAATGCCGCGCGACAAGCCATCAACGCGAAAATAGATACGAGGGGCGGC
>CAZTAB010000045.1:0-4445 GCA_964611475.1 uncultured Verrucomicrobiota bacterium
AAAGGCCCGTGTTTCACGGATCCCAAGTGGCTGGCGGCCATTGACGAGGCCTTTACCAAGGATGCACAGGTATATGGTCCCTTCGGGCCGATCGGGTGGACGCACGGGGACGAGAGCTTCCTGTCGGAAGATCCCGATGTCTGCTGGTCCCCGTCCTGTCTGGCGGGATTCCGGGAATATCTGCAAGGCAGGTATGGCGATCTCGAGTCCCTGAACAAACGTTGGGGGAGTCGTTGGACGACCTGGGAGGACATCCTGCCGGGAACCTTTGAAGAGGCCAGGAGCAGCGGGAACTATCCGCCCTGGGTCGATCACAAGCAGTTCATGAATACTGCGTTTGCCGGACTCTATGACCACGCAGGCCAAGCGCTGGCGACCGGGGACGCAGGCGCGCGGACCGGATTCGACGGCCCGAAAGGTTTCTGGCTGCCCAACGGAGGAATCGATTGGTGGCAACTCTGCAAGACACGAGGCGTGCTCCAAACCTACAATGAAAGCGGAGAACTCGAAGTGTTCCGATCCTTTGCGGACCCGGAGTCCCTGCGGGGCGCCTGGTACGGGAGCTACGGCGACAACTTCTCCCGCCCGACGGGCGTCAAAGCGTCCCACTATATTGTCTGGAATCTGCTGTTCAACCAGGCAAACAGCAGTTGGTTCTGGACCATGGGGGCGCCGGGACCGCTCAGCGGGTATGCTCCCGACCTCACGTCGCTCCCCTATTTTGCATCCCGGACACGAGCCCTGGAGGAGGTCAAGTCCGGCATTGGAAAAATGATCCTGTCCAGCCGGCGTGAGAACGACGGCATTGCCATACACTTTTCGGACACGTCGCGGATCGTGGACAGCCTGGTGAGCGAAAAACCCTCGGACTGGTCCACGGCGTTTGTCTCGAACCTGCGATACTACCGGCACCTCCTGGAGGCCAACGGATTGGGTTATGACTTTGTGTCGTACGAGCAGGTTGAGGCCGGGAAGTTGACGCGTGATGGATTCCAGCTTCTGGTTCTTCCCTACAGCCGGGCCATGTCCAGGGAAGAGGCAGAACAGATCCGGAGATTCGTGTACGCTGGCGGGGTGGTCATTGCGGACGTCATGCCCGGCATCTTTGATGAACACGGAGGATCCCTGCCGAGGCCTCTCCTTGCCGATCTGTTTCCCGGTGCCGACGCGTCGCAGGGCGCATCGCCCCTGGATTTGCCGACGGCGCATGCCTACGGCAAGGGGAAAACGATTCGGGTCGGGGATCGCTCGCGAGGCTGCGAGATCAGCGTGTATGGCTTCTCCCGCGACTTCGAGGCTCGGCTTGGCACGCACATCGGGGCGTTCAGGGAGATTCTCGATGCGTTCACACCGATACGGGGACCGGTCACGGTCACCGCCCTTTCCAAGGCGGATTCGGTTCCCCCGACCGTGATTCGTCGATTTACCAGTGCCGGCGTCGAAGTGGTGACCCTGTTGAGGTACTACTTCGCGGACAACCATGAGCCCTATTCCTGCCGGATCGGCTTCGACCGGACATCCCACCTGTACGACGTGAGGCGTGGGCGGCATCTTGGGCGCGTCGATTCCGTTGATACCGTCCTGTCCCATGCCGCGCACGTTTACGCCATGCTGCCATACCGCGTGCGGGATGTGAGGGTGGAGCCGCATGCAAGGACCTGCCGGGGCGGAGAGCCGGTTTCCGTCGAGATCTCGATCGACGCGGGGAAGGCTGGAACGCGGGCGATACGGCATTGCGTTCGCCTTCGGATCATCGGTCCCGGCGAAAACGAGGTGTCGCATTACGCGAAGAACATCATGACCAAGGGTGGGAAATGCATCGCAACCATGCAATTCGCCCTCAACGATCCCCCCGGAGAGTACCGCTTCGTGGGCCGTGATGTCCTGACCGGTGTGGAAGGCTCCGGAACCATTCGACTGGTTTCAAGGTGAGCTGATCGTGATGCGTTCCCTTCGCATACTCGGCCCCGTGATGCTGATCGGCAGTTCGATCGCCTCGCCTGCACAGCCGTCCGGGCTCGAAGTCAACGGGCTTCGAATTGCAGGGGAGCCGGTTCGAATCCGTCACGAAAGAAAAATTGTAAAAGAGCCGACCGAAACTACGCCGGCCTTGCAGGAAGATCTCCTGACGTTTGGAGACGGCCGCGCAGACATGCGCGTAACCTACAAACGCTATCGAAACGGCCTGCCGGAGTTTGTCGGAAGCCATCCTTCTCTGACCGACACGAGCATGGGGGTTGACATCGGCGTGTCGACCGAGCCCTGGCAATGGCACTACGCCGACACCACGCGGGTCTTCATCAATGATCGCGACATCTTTGCGGGGGGCGAGGCCGTGGATATGGATTGGCGCGAGGGGTTTGATTTCGGTCGGGTTCGATTCCGGTGGGAAGCGCCGGAAGCCGAGGTCACGCTACACATCGCCATACCGGGTGACCGGTTGAAGGCGTACGTGGAGTACGTGGTGGAACCGCGGGTTCCCATGGGATCGGTGAGGGTGCTGTTACGTTGTTTCCCAGGTATGTACACCCGGTCCGAGTACCGGCTGCCGGCGCACCGCTGGGTCAGCACCCCGGGACAATCGGTGGAAGTCCGCCGCGGGAAACCGGGAAAAACCCTCGTGTTCACGCAGCAAGATGGATGGATTTTCTATGCCGACCGGTATCATGACTACCGCTACGGACGTGGGTTCGGCCCGGTCGGACTCGTCCTGGGCTCGGGAGACGATGAACTCCGAGGCGAGGTGAGAGTCACTGACTACGGCCTGGACACGCATTTGCACTGCCGCCTTGATCAATCAAGAATTCGGTTTGTCCTATACGCATTTACGTTTATACCGAACCACCATGCATTGCAGACCCTCAAGAACCAATACCAGGCGGACCAGGAAACCCTGGCAACCCTGTCTTTCTGGCCGTAGGGGAACCATCCCGTTTTTCCTGCTACTCGCGGGCATGCTGCTGCCTGCCGCGCTTCGCGGCGAAGAGATCGTCCGGTTTGGCCGCACGGCGCGGATGAACGTTCCGCCGCAGATCGACGGCCGGCTTGAGCCGTCCGTCTGGGGCGGGGCGCCCGCGCTTACGAATTTTACGCAGGTAATTTACGGGACTGGACCGTCAGGTGCGCGGACCGATGCGTTCATCGGACACGACCATGAGCGTGTCTATGTGGGAATCGACTGTCGTGAGCCCCGTTCGTCGACACTGCAGGACCTGGTGGCTGAGGGGCGATTCGCTGGATTCGAGGAAAGCGTCGAATTGTTCATTCAGCCGGATGAATCCGGAACCTATTACCAGTTCATGGTCGGCATAACAGGGAAACGGCATGAAAGCAGGGCAACGGACGGAACCTGGAGCGCGCCGTTTCAGGCCGCGGTGCAGGTTGACCCGCGCGGATACAGCGTTGAGATGTCCATCCCCGCCGCAGCACTGGGCGCCCGACTTGAAATGGGCGCATTGTGGCGATTGAATGTGAACCGCACGCGGAGCCTGAGTCCCACGACCGAGTATAGTTGCTGGTCGAACACCGGCGGCGGATTTCACATGCCGGAGCGATTCGGTTTTGTCGTTTGTGGACCGTATGAGACCTACTTCAAGAACCATGCGGACCGTACGCTGGCCTCGGCCGCCGAAGAGATCGAGCACCTGTTTCAAGTCTATCCAGCATCCACACAGACTCTGGGCCCGCTGAGAAACCAGGCGGCCGGTTTGACGTCGGCATTGGCTTTGAAGTTGGGACCGTCGATTACGACCGAGGACCAGGCAATCGACATGTTCAAGAGAATCCGTGAGGAGAAACAACGTCTCGATGACGTGACGTCCAAGGTGCGGCTGTCGATCATCCGGAACGAATTCCGCGAAAAGTAAAATCACGAGATGCTCGCGGATCCGTGATGTTTGACCTGACAGCCCGCCGCGATGTCGTTCGTGATTGTTTGCGACAACGTTCACCTCAAAGTGTGCCAAGCTCAGCCACCGACGAGAGTTTTACCTGGCAGGTGAGGACTTGGGCGTTGGCGGTCGCACAAAACCGCGTCCCGGGAAACAGGATCAGGATCCAGCCTAAACCCTGACGATGTAAATGCTGAGGCTGCTTCAGCCCCGATGTAGCCCGGGCTTCCAGCCGGAGCAGTGCAAGGGAAGCACATGAAGATCAAGAGTGAAGGGGGGGCAGGCCTCGAATAAGGCCAGGCCTCATTCTCCTATTGTCTCATCGACAGACAACTGGATCGATGGTAGCACGGGGACATGATTTGGGCCTACTTGATGCATCTCGGAACAAACATGTGGGCGGACCGTGAGGTACCCGAGTGGAAGGGCGTCGACAGGAACATCACCGCAAAACCCGAGCTTCGATTTAACGACCAGGTGTGGAACAGGATGGTCGACAGGATGGTTGAAGCGGGCATCAACATGGTCGTCATCGACCTGGGCGACGGTGTCCGT
>CAZTAB010000046.1:0-1824 GCA_964611475.1 uncultured Verrucomicrobiota bacterium
GAGGCGCGGTGTACTTGTGATGCGCGACGTACCCGATCTCTGGATCGCGGTATACGTAGCAGGCATCGCCGGTTTTAAGCTTGATGGGGCCTTCCACTCCTCGCCAGTGGAGGCCGTCGGGAGATCGGTACCGGTAGAGCCCATAGTATTTCCAGACGTCGATGTCGTCCTTTGCCGGCGTCTGGTTGAAGCCCGCCACGCACCGTGCTGGATTGCTCCAGTGCACTTCCCGGAATCAGAACATTTCATAGGGCTCGTCGGGGGTTTCATCCGGATCAATGAGCACCGAGGCAAAGGTGGTTCGCCCCCCCGAGTCGTTATCGAAAATCAGGTTTGTTTTTTCATGGCCGGGCCAGGCGCAGAGATCGAGCATGGGGCGCCGCCAGTTCACCCCGTCGTCGCTTTCGATGTAGGCCAGCCGGAACTCGCACTCGCCGACCTTTTCTGGCGTGTCGCCCGACATCACCGGGGTCCAGCCCTTGAACTTGCCGTCGATAGGGTCGATCTGGAGCGAGCCATGCCCCACCGCCACCGTGGTGTCATCCCAGGGATATTCGCCCTCAAGAAGCGGATTCAGCGGGTCCGTCACGCCCTGCTCCACGCGCCAGCCAATACGGTGGCGCTCGATGAAGTCGTCCTGGAAGAAGATGGGTGGGGTTTTTGATTTCATGGCTGTTTTTTAATCCAATTCCCGGAGGTCGTCACGCGCTAACAGCACAAGTCTCGATTTGTTCGAATGAAGGCTCGCTTGTGAGCCCTAAACCCTGGTTTGGTCTTGCATCGTGGAGTCCGGCGCCCTAGGTTTCCGTCCACAGGAAACACGTGAGCAGGCTACGCTCTATAGACAACGTCATTTTGGGATTTGCGGCGGTGGTTCTGGGCCTTCCGGTCCACTGGGTGGACATTGCGCGCAGCGCAGAATCGGGGGAACCGGTGCTTAGAGATTGGACACAATACCCTGTTCCCCATGGTATACCCAAGACGCCCCGGCCGTCGGATGCGGAATTTCTGAAAATTCTCCCCCCGCTGAACCCGGTTCCCGATTTCGATGCGAAGTCGAGGGCGTTGGGGATGGCGCCCTATTTTCGCGATTACAGCCTCCATATCTTCCTTGAGCAGCCCCCAACTCTCCAGGAACTCGAGAATCAACCCGTGGTCCAAGCCACTGCGGGGGATGACGAGCCACTGGTCCTTGGCTTATGGGGCATCCGGGATGTCGGAGAGGTGACCCTGAAGATCAAGAACTCGCCCTTTCCCATCAGCATACGCCGCGTGGAGTTTAATCCACGCATGGTTCCCGGGGAGAATTTCGGTGACCGCGTCAAAGGCGGCCGCATGGTCGGGTTTGCCAATTATCTCCCGCTTGCAGACACCGGGGAAGTACAGAAAGACCAGAACACGGTATTCTGGTTAACCGTGGAGACCCCGAAAGATGCCAAACCGGGGACCTACCAGGCGAACTTGGAGATCGGCACCACGAGCCAGCCGAATGCGATTGAGAAGTCGCTGTCTATCCGGGTGTTGGACTACACCCTGCCTCGTGCAGACATCCCGTTCGGCTTTTGGTTCAGGCCGAATGTGGACGGCGATGATTTCATGCCTTCACATTTGCGCACGCCGGAACTGATGCGCGGCTATTGGCGGGACATGGCAAGGCATGGAATGACCAGCGCGTCAATTTATAGCGACCACCGAATAGACCCCCTCTTCGATGACGAGGGAAACACGCTGCTTGCCGGGAACAGGGATATCCAGAACCTCCGGGGGATGATGGAGGAGGGCTTGGCGTCTCAGGATTTGCCCGTCATGCTCCTGGCGCGCGTT
>CAZTAB010000047.1:0-19286 GCA_964611475.1 uncultured Verrucomicrobiota bacterium
AACTTCGGCAAAAATTTGTGGCGAATTACTCGATTTAACCCTAAAAATCCACTATAGTGCTAGGCTCAACAATTTGGGCTCTGGATGGTGACGAGAAATTTGATGAACGTGGTAGAGGCATATTCCCTGGACGTTCCTCCGTCGATTGAGCGGGAGGAGGTCGTTCGCAATTTGCGTGAGTTGTCCATGCCGGTTCTCGTACTGGATACCTGCCAGCGGCTGGAGGTTTTCGCCGAGAAAGATTTCGATATCTCCTCTCTTCCCGTCTCTCGACGCTGGCGCAATGCGGTCGCCTTCGAGCGTCTGGCCCGAATCGCCGCGGGCCTCGAGAGCCGAATTCTCGGCGAACTCGAGGTGCTTGGCCAGGTTCGTGACGCGTATAAGGAGTTTCGCAGCCAGGACGGCCCAAGCAGCCAGGCACTGGACCGCGTGTTCCAGGATGCGCTGGCACTCGCCCGGAAAGCAAGAAAGCAAAGTGGCATCGACTCGCAGATGATTTCACTGAGTGGACTGGCTGCCCGTGAAATGCTTTGCCGTGTTGAACGGGAAATCCCGCTGGCAGTGATTGGCTCGGGATCGTTGGCGGGGAGTACTGCGCGTTACCTGAGGAAACGGGGCTCCTCCCCCATCCGTGTGTCCAGCCGGTGCCCCGACAATGCCGTCACCCTCGCCGACAGCGTCGGGGGCTTCGGCTCCGGGCTGAACGAATTGAAGCACCTTCTCGACGGAGTCGGTGGCATCGTTTGCGCCACCGCCGCGCCCCATCCGGTCATCTTCCCGCAGCACATTGAGCATGCGGTCTTTCCGCTGCACATCATCGATCTCGGCGTGCCGCCGGATTGCTGCGATGAAGTGCGCAATGCCGATCAAATTGAATACACGGGCCTGGAGGAAATCGAGGCTCGTGCCGAGGGTAACGTTGAAGAACGCCGGCGGCGCGCGGAGTCCGCAGCGGCAATTATTCGAGACGGAGCCCTTGCATGGTCCCGCAGGATCTGAAACTCGGATATCCTTCCGGGAGCGACGGCGACAACATTCTCCGGGATGCGCTCACCCCCATCCGCAAGGCACTACAGCCACTGGTACCCCACACGGTCGCGGTGGACAACCCCCTCCTGGCGCTTCATGACGGACATGTGCAGGCCGCGGTCTTCGTGAATCCCGGGATGATTTCGGAGCACGGCGCAGGCATCCGCGTCGCGGCCCTACTTCCCATTCCGCCCCCCCCGGACGACCGCGTGCTGCAGAGGGGCCGCCTTGCGATCGCCATTCGCCCGGATGATCAGGAACTCGCCGAAGCGCTAAAACCTGTCGACGCGAGGCAGGGGGCGGGCCTCGTTGCGCTCGTGGGATGTCCTGCTGAAGCATCAATGATTTCATCCCGCGTCACCTGTTACCTCGATCATGCCGACATCATCCTCCACGACCGTCTCGTGCCACCGGAAGTCTTGAACGCCTACGTCCACAAGTCGCGAGAAGTGGGAAAAACCGGGGGAGGAGTTTCCACGGAACAGAGCGACATCAACGTGGCCATGCTCCAGCACGCCGAACGTGGCGAACTGGTGGTGCGCCTGCAGGGCGGCGACCCGGGCATTTTCGGCCGGCTAGGGGAAGAACTGGAGTTTCTTACCGCCTGGGGAATCCGCGTGGATGTCATTCCTGCGCTTTCCGCGGCGCAGGTCGCCGCCGCGCGGGCGCGCGCGCCCCTCACGCATCGACACCGGGCGAGAAACGTCACGTTCACGTCTGGCCATGCGGCGCCAGAAAACGAACCCGGGCCGTTTCCCGGGCCGGACGCCGGGAGTCTTGCCGTGTACATGGTCGTGAAGCAACGAGCGGAGATCCTCCGCTTGCTACTCGACGCGGGCTGGCCGCCCGACACCCCGATCATCGTGGGCGAACGAATCGGATATGACGACGAAGGCTCGCACGTTTCCACCCTCGAACAGCTTGAAACCCTCAACCTGAGAAGCCCGAGCGTTCTCCTGGTGGGACCCCGCGCGGTGAATGCGACACCCGTCACGCTTTTCACCGGTACCAACCCAGAACAGTTTCTCCGTCACGGCCCACTGATCCACTGGCCGCTCATCCGCCTGAATCCTGCGCCCCTCGCGGAGCGAACGGAGTGGCTCCAAAAACACCTGCCATCCGCACACGGAATCCTTTTTCCCTCCCGCTACGCGGTGCGCTCCGTGGTGGAAGCCATCCTCCCATGGGGAGACCTTCGCTCTCTCCACCCAAAGCGCCTCCTGGCAGTCGGCCCGGCCACCGCGGACGAATTGCGGGCCACGGGGCTTCGCGCAGACCTGGCGGCCAAGTCGCTCGGCGGCATGCAGGCGCTCGCAGACAAGATCACCGGGGAATTCCGAGGGACATATCTCTACCCGTGCTCTGACGCAGCGCCGGTGGAAAAGCGCGGCACCCTTCTAAGCAACGTGGGTGTGTCACTGAATGCGCACATTTTTTACCGCAATGACCGCGTCGATGAAAAAGTCCTGCCACGCCTTCACTTCGACCGGGTCCTGTTCACCAGCGCCAGCACCGTGGACGCCTACTTCGAGAATTACCCAGAAGAGAAGGGTGCCGACCGGGCTTGGCTCGCAGTCGGTCCATCTACCCTCCGCGCGCTCGAAAAGCACGGAGCGCGAGGGGAACTGCTGGAACCAGCCGCGAGGGGCACGGGAACGTGACCCACGCTCGGGCCGTCATCCGCTCCACCCCTCCCGCTTGCCTCCGCAAATGGTTTTGTTACCATCCCATGCTCAGGATTTTTCCATGTCGTCGAATCTGAAAAACCGCGCCGAGAACGTGATGCCTGGAGGTGTCAATAGTCCCGTGCGCGCCTTCACCTCCGTGGGCGGAGATCCAATTTTTGCTCGCGGGGGAAACGGTGCGTATCTGGAGACGGAAGACAACCGCCCGCTGCTTGACTTCTGCATGTCCTTCGGGCCGCTAATCCTGGGCCATGCGCATCCTACAGTGGTGGAAGCAGTGCAACAGGCGGCGATTCGCGGAACCAGCTACGCGGTCACCACGGCGGCGGAGGTGGAGATGGCGGAAATCATCTGCAAAGCCTTTCCCGGCATGGACCGGATCCGCCTCGTCAACTCGGGTACCGAGGCCTGCATGACGGCCATCCGTCTTGCCCGGGGAGCCACGGGCCGCACGAAGATTCTCAAGTTCAGCGGATGCTACCATGGACACGCAGATTGCCTGCTCGTCAAAGCCGGAAGCGGCGTGGCCGGCATTGCCAGCGCTTCGTCCGGGGGCGTACCGGACTCCTGCGCACAGCAGACACTGGTCGCCCGATACAACCGGATCGAGGATGTTCAGAACCTCATCGATTCGCACGGAGATGATCTGGCCGCCATCATCCTCGAGCCACTCGCCGGCAACATGGGACTCGTGGCGCCCCGGGACGGATTTCTCCAGGAAGTGACAGACCAGGCACGGTCCTGCGGAGCCCTGGTCATTTTCGACGAGGTCATTACCGGATTCCGGCTGGGCTTCGGGGGCTACCAGCATCTCTGCGGGATCCGGCCGGATCTGACGACCTTGGGAAAAATCATCGGGGGGGGAATGCCAATCGGCGCGGTTGGCGGCCGGGCCGAATTGATGGAACGGCTGGCGCCCGGCGGCGACATCTACCAGGCGGGAACTCTCAGTGGGAACCCTGTGTCCGTCGCAGCGGGACTTGCCTCACTCCGGTGGTTGGGGAGCAACAATCCGTATCCGGAACTCGACAGACAAACTGGCGACCTGGTGAGGGATATATGCGCCTCGGCAAAGTCACATGGTGTTGCTTTGCAGGCCGGACGCGCCGGCAGTATGTTCTCGCTTTTCTTTGCCGATCGCCCGGTTCACGACTTCGACGAAGTCTCGGCTACAAAAACAAAATTGTTCCCCCGCTTCTTCCAAGCGCTCCTGCAGAACGGGGTATACCTCCCTCCGTCGCCATTCGAAACCTCCTTCGTCTCGACAGCTCACGGAGAGAACGAAATGGGGCTGGCGCGAAAGGCCTTTGACCTTGCACTGAGCCAACTCTCGGATTGAACCGACAGAACCCACACGGAGCAGATCCGTGGAATCGGGGACGATCCGTTATGGCACCGTGTGGCCAGCCATTGCATCGACGCGGGAAATCAACCCTGGCTCAAGAGCCTTTGTGATCAAGGCGGCGGAGAATATCGGACATCCGGCATGCCGGATGTCCAAGTATTGGAAAACAGTCTCACTCGAATTGGTCCGGGAACATCCGCGTCAACCCCTCCTCGGTCGCGTCACTGACGCCGCGTTCGGTAATCAGGCCTGAAACCAGGCCGGCCGGGGTTACATCAAACGCGAAATTGGCCACCGCCGTGCCATCGGGCACAATGGTTACAGTTCGCACATCATCGCCGTCCCGCCCTGTCACCGTCGACACTTCGTCACCGCTTCTCTCTTCGATCGGGATTTCCTTCATGCCGTCGGACAGCGTCCAGTCAATGGTGGACGAGGGCAGCGCAACGTAAAAGGGAACGCCATTGTGATCCGCGGCGAGCGCCTTCAGGTAGGTTCCGATCTTGTTGCACACATCGCCTCGCCGGGTTGTCCGGTCGGTTCCCGTGATCACCAGGTCCACCTTTCGGTGCTGCATGAAGTGCCCGCCAGCATTGTCCGGGATCACCGTGTGCGGGACCCCGTGTTCGCCAAGTTCCCACGCGGTGAGCGAGGCGCCCTGGTTGCGCGGCCTCGTTTCGTCGACCCACACATGCACCGGGATGCCCCGGTCATGTGCCAGGTAGATCGGCGACGTGGCGGTGCCCCAGTCCACGGTGGCCAACCACCCAGCATTGCAGTGTGTGAGGATCTGCACGGGACGATCCGGATGTTCGCGATGTACCGCCTCCAAGAGGGGCAGCCCGTGGTCCCCGATGCCGCGGTTGACCCGGATGTCCTCCTCGGAAATCCACAGGGCTTCGTCAAGCAGCGCCTCTGTCGGATTCTCCGGCCCGGCGGCGAGGAGAGCCCACTGCCGGTCAAGCGCCCAGCGCAGATTGACGGCAGTTGGCCGGGATGACAACAGGGATTGATAGGCGGCGTCCAACGGCTCTTTGCCCCGCGCGGCGAGATACATTCCGAAGGCCGCGGTGGCTCCGATCAGCGGGGCCCCTCGGACAACCATATCGGCAATGGCATGCCGGGCATCTTCACTCGAGTGCAGCGATAAAATTTCGAAGCGGTGCGGAAGTTTGCGCTGATCGATCACCAGAACCCGGTCAGGCCGATCGGGCTCAAACCAAATGGACCGATAGGATGACGTGCCGACTTTCATTCATTTCCCGCCCAGGATCCGCTTTGAACCCTTGCCAATGCCGAGTGTCAACGTATCATGAGTTTATTGCAGTGGACAATAATACAGTACTGATAACCGGTGGTGCCGGGTATATCGGCTCCCACACGGTGCGCACGATGGCAAGTCGAGGATACCGGATTGTGGTCCTTGACAACCTTGTGTACGGACATGCCGAATCGATCATTTCCCCGGGAGTGGATCTGGTCATCGGAAATGTCGGGGACCCCGACATCCTCCAGCGGCTGTTCGGGGAACATGCCATCGGCGCGGTGATTCACTTCGCCGCCTACGCCTATGTCGGCGAATCCGTGGCGAATCCGTCCAACTACTACAACAACAACCTCTGCGCGCCCATTGTCCTGCTGGATGCCATGCGGGAACATGGCTGCGACCAGTTTGTATTGTCCTCCACCTGCGCCACCTATGGAAATCCGAACTATCTTCCAATCGACGAGTATCATCCACAGAAGCCGATCAATCCCTATGGCTGCTCCAAGTTTTTCCTGGAGCGGGTGCTGGATGACTACGATCAGGCCTATGGCATCCGGAGCGCCAAGCTCCGGTACTTCAACGCCTGCGGCGCATCCGAGGACGGATTGATCGGTGAAGACCATGATCCTGAAACACACCTGATCCCGAATGTGCTCATGAGCATCGCCGGAGAACGGGATTCCGTCACCGTTTACGGCACCGACTACGACACCCCCGATGGCACCTGCATCCGGGACTACATTCACGTTGTTGACCTGGCGGAAGCCCACGTCGGCGCCCTGCAGCATCTACAGGAAGGCAGCCCGTCCTTCGCCTGCAATCTGGGAACCGGGAAGGGCGTTTCCGTCCGCCAAATTATTGAGATCGCAGAAGAAGTCACGGGGCGCAGGGTTCCCGTCAAGTTCGGGGACCGGCGGCCGGGCGATCCCGCGGAATTGGTGGCGAATCCGGGTCGAGCCGGGGATATCATGGGCTGGCACGCGAACTTTACGGATGTGCGCGATTCGATTCGAGCGGCGTGGCAGTGGATGTCCCAGCCGCACGGGGGGCGGTACAATGCCCGGATCGCAATGGAAGGCGGCAGGTCATGAGCGACGTGGACAGGGAGTGCGTGCAGGACACCGTGGGCCGCTGGGAAAGGCGGTGGCATCCGCTTCGGCGGGAGTGGGTCCTCTATGCCGCGCACCGGAACAGCCGGCCCTGGACCGGGGAGATAGAGAATCCTCCCGATCCGATTCCCCCGTACGATCCCGATTGCTACCTGTGCCCTCGCAACAACCGCGTCGGCGGCGCGGTCAATCCAGCATACGATCAAGTTTTCGTATTCGACAACGATCATCCGGTAGTCGGGCTGAACGCGCCCAATGTGGAAAACGAGGGATTCTACGAACGGGGACCTGCATCGGGCATCGCCCGGGTCGTCTGTTTCGACCCACGCCACAACGTAACCGTCCCTGACCTGTCAACGGGCCAAGTATCGCAGATCCTCTCCACCTGGCAGGAGCAGACCCGCGAACTGGGCAGCCGCCCAGGGATCGATTCGGTGCTGGTTTTTGAAAACAAGGGGGCTGTCTGCGGCACGTCCGTTGCCCACGCTCACTGCCAGATTTATTCAACGGACTTCATTTTTAAAAACGTGGGCCGGACAATCGACGCGGTGGTTGCGTATCGCCGAGAGAAGGGCCGGAACCTCTTCGACGAAATCCTCTCCGCCGAAGCGAGCGATGGAAGCCGGATCGTGGAGGAAAACGAGGAAGCCGTAGCATTCATGCCTTTTTTTTCCCGCTGGCCCTTCGAAGTCTGGATGTTTCCACGAAACCGACGGGGCCACGTGACTGAACTGTCAGATTCGGAGATCGCCTGCCTGGCCAGGATCTACCGCAACGTGTGCCGGCGGTTCGACCTGATCTATGGAATGTCCTTTCCTTACGTAATGTGCATGTACCAGGCACCTTTCGACGGCGGCGATTACAGTGACTTTCACCTCCACTTTGTCTTCATGCCACCACTACGGAAACCGTCACTCCGAAAAATTCTGGCCGGAGCTGACCTGGGCGGCGGCAACTTCATGAACGACACGATTCCGGAGGATAACGCCAGGATCCTTCGCTCCCTCGATCCGCAATCCTATCAACCGGTCACATGAACACCGACAAGGTAGTCAGTCTTCTTGTCGATGCCGGGCATGCCGTGCGTGATGCAGTCGGCACATTTCTTAGCGAGGTGCCGCGCGAGCAAAGGATCCAAGTCGATCAGATTCGGCATTCCGACGTCATCTACACTATCGACAGCGCAGTGGAGCCCGCGCTGACCGGATGCCTGGAGGAACGTGCCGCATCTGTTGGCGGAATCCTCCTGATCGCGGAGGGCATCGGGGAGTCCGAAATCACCGTATATCCAAACTCGATGGCCCCGGAAGCGGCCGCAGTACGCGTGCTCATGGACCCAATCGACGGTACGCGTCCGATCATGCACGACAAGCGCTCGGCGTTCTTTCTCGCGGGCGCAATGCCCAATGGCGATGACCCCGGCGGATTGAACGATCTCTGCGCCGCTGTCATGGTTGAGATCCCGACTACACGCGCGAGAATCGCCGACACCATCACTGCGATCCGGGGCGAAGGCGCACGCGGATCCACCCACGACCTCTGGACCGGGACAGAATCTCCCGACTGGATACCGGCTCCCGCCGCGACGACGACCATCCGCGGCGGCTATGCCCAGCTATGCCGTCTCTTTCCCCCGGGGCGCGACATGCTGGCCTCCCTCGAGGAGCAACTGCTCGAACGCTTATTTCCGGATGCGGCAAAAGGAGAGATCCTGACATTCGAGGATCAATACGCCTCCTCAGGCGGCCAATTGTACGAGCTGATCATGGGCCGGGACTTGTTTATCGCCGACCTGCGCGCCTCCCTCTATGCCTCCCCGGCATTCGCCGGCCGCCGCCACGGCCACGTCTGCCACCCGTACGACCTGGCCGCGCACCTCGTGGGAACCGAGACAGGCGCCGTAGTTACAGACGCAAAAGGCGCCCCCCTCGCCGCCCCGCTAAACACCACCGGCGCGGTGGACTGGATCGGTTACGCGAACCCTGCGGTGCGCGACGAAGTCGCCCCCATGCTTTCCGAATTGCTGCGTGAAAGAAAAATGATCTAGCCCGAGGGCACCACACAAAAGGCGGCAAAGAACCTATTTCCTCTCCATGTGCCGGCGCAAAAATTGTTCCTCTGCCTCGGCCGTTCCCGCCAGGATCAGCTCGGCATCAGCGGGAATCTCGACGTGGGGATCAGGATTGACCTGCGTGGTTCCCCTTGAGTTGATAGCCACGATGCTGCATCCGCACTCCTGCCGAACATCACTGCCGACCAGTGTCTTGCCCGCCAGCGTTTCAGGGACGGGAACACGAAAGAAGTGAAGGCCTTCCGCCAGCATCACGCTATCGCTGCGCTTGAGGACATTGAGCATGCCGCTCGCACCCATGGTGGCATAGGACAGGACAAAATCACTGCCGGCCCGGTGTAAGGCCGGAACGTTGCGCTCTAGATTCGAGCGACTGATGATCTGGATGTCGGGACGCAACCTCCGGCAATAGATCGTCAGGTATACGTTTGTGTCGTCGTTGCTCGTGGTGATCAGGGCAGTCGTCGCATCCATCAGCCCCGCAGCTTCCAGCACTTCCAGTTCCGCGGCATCGCCCTCCACGTACTTTTCCCGGTCGCGAACTCGCTCAGGCAGCCGCTCCACGATCCGGTAATCCATTCCGCGGCGGGACAGCGCATTTCCCGCGGCCCGGCCCACGCGTCCCCCCCCGATGATGACGATCGGCGCATCCGATACGTTGTAAATGCAGAACAGCTCGTTGTAGTCCTCGATCTGCTCCCCGGTTCCCGCCAGCACCAGCACCGTGTTCTCTCCAATGCGTGCTTCCGGCCCGGGAAACTCCAAACTGCCCCGCTCCCAGATGCCGACCACCCCGACACTGACATTCTCCCGTAGCTTCGATTCCTTCAGCGTCTTCCCCACCAGCGGCGTCCGGTGGGAGGTCGCCTCGGCTATCACCAAATCATCGAAGGACCCGATCACGTGCGCCATGGCATCATTGCCAACCACCCGACGGGCCAGGGCCTGACCAAGCATTTCCCCAAGCTGAAACACGTGAGTGCATCCGGCCATCTGCATGATGTCGACCGAGGCGGGGTTTCGCGCGGTGGCGATGATGGGCACATCCACATCCAGGCCTCTCACCGTGAACGCGACGTGTGTATTGAGCTCATCGGAGGCCGTGGTGACAAACATCGAGGCCTCCTTGATCCGGCAACGGCGGAAGGTGTCGGGATTGTCAAGGTCTCCAAGCACGACATTGTAATCCAGGTCGCTCAACCGGAGAGCCTCCTGCAGGTCGGGAACAACGACCACGTAGGAATAACGATAGTGCTTCAGTTTGCTTATAAAAGCGGTTGTTACGGAATCGATCTGGGTCAGGACCACGTGGTCGCTCATGGTATCCGGCAATTCCCGGGGCGCACGCGCCACAGACTGAGCCTCCATCCAAGGTGCGTAAAAAAACTGGATGAAGAGAAAGGGCAGCATCACCAGCATGAAGAACGTGCCCGTCAAAAGAACAATAACGGAAAAGACAAGGCCCGTATCCGTCGTGAACGTGATATCACCAAATCCCAGCGTCGACATGACCGTCAACGTCCAGTACAGACCGGTGATCCAGCTGTACTGGCGTTCCTCCGCCTCCATCAGGACATGAAACAGGGTGCTGTAGACGAAAATCACCGCGATCAGGAGAAGAAGGAAGCGAATAAGGATCTTCAGATTCCGCCGGCTCGAGCGACTTTGGAGATACGTTAAGTATATTCCTGAAAGAAACTTCATTCCCTGTCCCGCAGCGAATCTTTCTTTCGGTCCGAGGAAAGACGCGCACTCGATTTGCAGTAGAGCATACAGGTCCCGAAATCAGGCGACAAGCCACGTTCCCCCGCCGAACGGGAGATTTCAACCACCTGCCCGAATACGGACTTTCGACTCCAATTCGAAGGCCTATCGTTGAGTCTTCCCCTCACTTTCTCGCCACCGTCCGTTGAACAGAACAGGACCGTGAAGAAGTTCCCCCCATGAAACGCATCATTATTGGAGCAGGAATGGTCGACCGAATATGGGTGGGAACCCCTGGGCAATCAGGGAGACGAACGCGCCCATGAACACCACGGTGAGGCCGAAACTCTCCCGCAGGCAGACATACTCGGCGCCCCCGACTCGAGCCAGGCAGAGCCAAGTTCGGCGTAACAGAGGACACCGCAAAAACCCAGTACGCCTCCTACGATCCACGGCAACAGAATGTATCCCGGACGGGAAAGCCCCGCCGCCTGAAATCCCGTGGGCGTGAAAACACCCACGCCCATATTAGTGGCAACGACCAATGCGGTCGCTGATCCCAATTCCAGTGTGCCCGGCAGATTATCGTCAGGCGCCGGCAAGCACGTCTTCCGCCCTGAGATCCAGCCCCTTCAGGCAATACTTGCACAAGGAACGCTTTCGAAGCCCGCTACAATCGTCCGGCGCAATGTCAGCGCTCACCGGCATCTGCTCGCTGTTGCAGGCCATCAACATGACCGGCGCATGCGGATTGTAGTAACAATAGTGGTACTTCTTCCCGTCGGCGGTGAACCAATAATCCTTCTTCTTGAACCACGGCTGATCGACATTGACATCCTGTGCCTGCATATCGGAGTCGTCCGCGCGATTGAGATGCAAGCTGGACGCTCCGGAATCGTCCTCCTGATTTTTTTCGACCTCCGCATCCGCCTCGTGCAGATCCGCTGCCTCGATTTCATCCATCGGATTCAATCCGACAAGTGTCTGCTTCACGTGCTTGCTCGACTCCTCCGCGTGCTCAATCCACGTTTCGTTTGGATCTTTCTTGAAATGAAGCCCTGTGGAGGATTCTTGCCTGGGAGGAAGCTTTTGCGTGGGATCCTCTTCCGTCGCAGTTTCGTCCTCCGGCCAGGGAACCTGAATGGGCGCTTTGCAATGCGGACAATTCACATCCAAGCCCGCCCCCCGTTCATCAACAACAAGCTCGCCCGAACATTCCGGGCACAAGAACTCAATGTCTGCCATGACTCCTTCGTTTCCTCTCGGTCACCATGCTCCGGTGATGGATGTCACGTCCGCGTGGATGAATATGATAATATGTGAATGAGGAACGTTTTCAAGGATTAGTAGGGCCTCACCAGAACGATAGTTCGTTCACTTGGTCCATTCGGACGATCCAGGACGATGCCTCCACCTTGGAATTCGTTGGCTCGTGGCGCCGATCCTTCTACGTCCATTCCGGGTGTGTTGAAGCGTGGAATGAAGATACCCCATTTTGTTGTGGGATTTTAGCCAATTTTCGATTCCAGCCTCATACTCGCAAAGCGCTTCACTGCCGGGGCAGGACACGCGTAACAAAACAAAACCGAAACAGGGTTGAAGCCGCGCCTGCACTTGGGCCTGTTCCTCATTTCCGCGTGTGCCGCCTACTACCCCTCGTCGGCGGCCACCATCCTCGCCATCCTTCTGTCGGAGTTGATATTCGGCGGCCCCATGGTTGGGGATCTGCTCGGCCGCAACCCGTACTTCCACCAGGATCGGCGGATTGTTTCTCCAGGCAGGAGCATAGGCTGGTGGCGCGGATGGGAGTCGAACCCACGACCTTCGCATTGCGAACGCGACGCTCTCCCAACTGCGCTACCGCCCCATCAACGCCAAAACGATTCAGGAATACACTTTACGCGCGGTGCGCTCTCTTTTCAAGAATCTTCCACGCAAAGAACATCTGCCCGTTTTCAATTGAGTTGCACCGGGGGTCGGCATTGATAAAACGCGATGCATACCGGGTCGTATTCCTCGATTTTTTTCATATTCGCCCACCATGAATCCTGTGATTCGATCGGTGGCAAGCCATGCCACACCGCGCTTTCGAATGGAGTGGTCTTTCGGAACGATGGTGAATCCATCCCATCCTGTAAATCATTCAAGGCTTTCGCGTAGCGGAATCTCCCTGAGCCCCGACACCCAATCGGTACATCGCCGCATCGTCGCTGTTCGTCACTGTCACTGACTTGAGGCCGCCGTCCCCCGGCTCGTTGGTTAGAGCGGAAATCCAGGCGGGCACAATCAGGTCCGATGTGTAGTCGATGAAGTAAAGCCGCTTTGACGAGCTGTCGAAGGATAGTGGCTGCTCGCCGGGCGTCGCCCGCGGCTCAATACGCAGTCGAAGGAACGAGAGCTCATTCGTGGGGATCGTGTCTGCAATGTATTCCTCCAGGTTCGACTGCCGATCTCCGTCGTCATCCATGCCCGCGTCGGTCGCATCAAGCGGACCAAGCCCGTACTCGAGTTCCCATTCATTCGGAATTCCGTCCCCGTCGGTGTCCGCGTCAAAGTCGTTCGGGATCTCATCCCCATCCAGATCGGGCAGACAGACTTCAAGTTGGATGTTGTCGACTTCGAACCTCGAAATCCCGCCGATCATACGCCCGGTGTACTGGAATAGAATGACATGCGGCAGGCCATCAGCGAACGCGTCAAGGTTGACCGTCCGCTCCGTGTAATTCAACTCCGCGAACAGCGGTTCCTGGAAAGTCGCCTCCACGCCACCGTCGACTTTTACCTCGAGGAGATCGGTCTTGAACCCGTCTACTTCACTGATCCAGAGCTGGAACCTGAGGTTCGCGCTTGCGCCTGCTGGAATAGTGACCGTCTGACCAACGTCCGCGGATTCGGGCAAAAGGCCATCCGGATGAACAAAGTCCACCCAGTTCTCTCCTTCAAATGAACCCGAGGTGGACCCGAGTTCGCAGTGGATCGCGACGCAAAACGGAGTACTAAAGGTATCCGATGACTGCATCCATCCCTCCCAGGGATCGCCGAATTCAAAGCCCCCGTCATTGATCAGGTCGGCGCACAACCCGGAAACAAAATCCGCCTGAAATGAAAGGATTCCGCTGTCACTTCCGAACCCGCCCGCGAGAATATAATAGGTCCGTCCCGCGGCCACCGGCACTACGGCCTGAGACACCGTGCCAAAGTCTGAATCGTCATTACAGAAGAGCTCAGAGAGATCCGTGCACGGGCCGGTGTACAGTGCCAGCCCTGTGTCGAACCCGCTTCCGAATGTGTCGACCTTAAGCCAGCCGTGCGTTGGTGTTGTGAAGGTATACCAGATGCCCCTGCCATATTCAAAGAGACAGGACGCCCCAGGATCTCCGGCGGTGGTGGCGCCCGAGGTGTCGAGCAAGTCGGTGAATGGCACCGACGCGATCGCAACGGCATTGCTGCACAAGTCGTTGACCATGCCACCGAACGACCCGGGAATGAAATCCGCCTGCAACAGCAACTCCCCGACCTGCGAATTGTAGCCTCCGGCCAGAACGTGGTACCTCACCCCCTCCTGAACGGGAATCGCCAGGCTAGATGTCAAATCAACGGCGCCGTCGTCATCACAGGCAAACAAGTCAAGCGACGAACAGGCCCCCGTATAAATTCCCAGCCCGGTGTCGAAATCACTGCCGATCGTGTCGATGGAAAATGTCCCGGAGGTCGGAGCGACGAACGAGTACCACACCCCGTTTCCGAACGTCGAGATGCACGCCGGGGTCGGATCTCCAGTGGACGTCACCCCGTCGAGGGTGGACTGGCTGGTCGCAAACGGGAACGAATCGATCAGGACCGATCCACCACAGGAGTCATTGCTGTCGTCGTCAAGAATCTCCACGGTCGCGGTCACAGGAAAACCGAGCTGCGCGCCACCCGTAGGATTGCTCAACAAAACCTGAAAACGTTCGGCAGGTTCCAGAAAACCGTCGTCGACGATCCCAACGGCGGCCATCCGCGCGCCGCCTTCTCCATCCGCCCATGACACCGTGGAAGTAACCGCTAAGTAATCGGCAACAGTGACGGCAGAACCATTCGAAGTCGTGTAAGTAATACCCACCGAGCCCGTCGTGTCCCCCTCGCGCTCAATCAGGACAATGGCACTACCAGCGTTTTCCACGATGCTAGTGACCGAATTTGAAAATCGAATCGACCCGCCGAGCGGAGTGACTTCCAGATCAACATCGCGCTCCTGGGTCTCGCCGGAGATTATATTCATAAACGCAACCTCTCCCGCGTAACTCCCGGCCGGGAGTTCGGTCGCGGAATTTCCGACACACACGTCCACGCTCGTCGAGTCCCCCGCGAGGAGAATGCCGCCCGACTCGCTCAGAGAAATCCAGGCTTCGGATGCACCACCCGTCCATGTAATGGAGGAGACGCCGCTGTTCGTCAGGGAGTAGGTCGTGCAAACAGGGGAAAATGGTCCCCCCTGCCTGCCCCTCGAAGCCAGCCCCACGGGAGGATTGATGCCGAGATCGTCAGAATATTCTATTTCAAAATTCGAGTCCGAGACGTCAAAGAAGATATTTCCACTGCCTTCCACCAGGATACGGGCCGTCGTGGACTGAAGGTTCGGAAGCATCACGGGAGCACTTCCATCGTTCACCACGTTGCTGGCCAGCACGGTTCCGTAGACAAGCCCCCCGTCCGTCGACAGCAGGATATTGACCATCGCGGCGTTCACCGGCGGATTTGTCGTGCCCGCCACCTCCCATTGAATGGTCTGCAACCCCGACAGCAGGATCGACGTATTCGGAAAGAGCACCCGAAACGGTCCGGATGCGCCGTCCACCACAACCTGCATGTCATCAGCATTGTAACCGCCGCCGCCCACGCGATTGTCGCGCACGGTCGCGCGGAAGGTCATGGTCCGGGAGGTGGTCGGAAGCTGCTCTCCGAGAACCGTGGTGTTATTGAGCAGGTCGGGCAGCCGGGGGAAATACCGGACCGGCGAGGTTGTGGGCGTCCAACTGCGAAACAGCGGACTGGCCCCGTTGTCCCCTGCGTTCACATCATTCTGGGGTCCTAGGTCCCGCTGCTCCCAGTTGTAGGTAAGGACGTCTCCGGCATCCGGATCGCTTCCCACAGCGGTTAAGCGAAGCGGCGTGGCGGCGGGGATTGTGAAGTCGGGCCCAGCATCCACCGTAGGCGGATTATTTCCGGTTGCCGTGGCGGTATCGCAGTTCCCCCCGACCCCGGTCGTGATATAGGCGGCGATCTGATCGTGACTCGCGGAATGGAAATAGGGCTCGCTTAAAAGCTGAAGGTCGTCGTTCCCGCAGATGCCCGCGTAGGCCATAATGGTGGACCCACTGCCCGGTTCATAGGCCGTGGGACCGTTCCGATTCGCGCTCGTACAACTTCCCGAGTCCCCGTTGAAGGTATGATCACAATTGAACTGATGGCCGATTTCGTGGGCCACAAAATCAACGTTGAACGAATCTCCCACCGGCGCCGCGCTGCCCGTCACGCCGCGCGCCTTGGAAAGCAATCGGCAGACCACGCCGAGACCCGCGATGCCGCCGCCGGCAGTGGAAAAAACATGGCCAATGTCATAGTTGGCAGATCCAATCACCCCATCCACCGTGGTCTGGTTCTGCGACAGCATCGCGGCACCATCGCTGTTCGAATAGGGATCCGTAGTCCCATCCAGGAAAATTAGCGAGTCGTTGTTCGCCACGATTTCCATCCGGACCGAAAACTCCCGCTCGTATATCCCCACGACCCGGTTGATCGTCGTGGCGATGGCAGCCATGGCGTCCACGACGGTACCCCCGTGAAACTGGGCATACTCCCCCGTACAGGCAACCGCGATCTTGTACGTTCGCAAGACATCCCCGGTGACCGGCCCGGCGCCTCCGCTACCTCCGCGGCCTCCGGCGGCGGCCCTTTCCGCCGCCCGCCTCGAGCCGGGAAGGAGACAAGTAAAGGTCCCGGGACCACGCACGCGGTCCCGGCGGTGGTAACTGACGTAAATCGATGTGTCCCCACGGAGATGGGGATCGACGTACACGACGCGGCCCGATGTGAAGATCTGCGCATGAAAGCCCTTCGGGGTCCAGTCGAGGCGCCCACCCGCCAACGGATCATCCAGCCCATGGGCAATGAAGGATCGAATCTCAGGAAACTTCGCGCCAAGACTCGGATGGAAAACTGGGGACTCAATGATCCGAAACCTCTGATAACTTCCGTCGGGCATGGGAACATAAAGAACCTGCATGCGAGACAAGGCCTGCCCCGAGAACTCGCCCGGCGCGGCGTGAAGCGCCCGCTGCATCGGCGCATCCACCATCTGGAACATGCGGCATCGCGCAGGACGCACAAGAACCAACGGATCCCCGAGCGGCGCCAGCACCGAGTCGGACACTTCCTTCCACACCCCGTCCGGAGACCCCTTGTCAACCGGTTTCGCCGCCGCGAAGCCCGTCAAAGCCAGGAACAAAAAACAAAAGAGAAAAAGGGCATTCGATGCATGGGCAGGTGGAAACGACATATTTCATCCAATATACCACGCGCTCCGTCACAAGCGAGCGGCATCACGACCATTTCTCACGCAGCTTCCGGCAGTTCAACACGCGGTCGGCACATTTTTTAGCAACTAAACTTCACACTTCGGCAACCGCGTCGGCCAGGAATCCAAATAGTATTTTCCACTCCGCGGAGTGCGACCCGGTTCAACGATTGTGCATCCGGATGTGTTCGCGAATTCAATCGCAGCCGAGAGGCGGGGAGTGCAGGTTGGCGGAAATCTTGTCAGCCGCGTACCAGTTGATATCCAGGCGGCGGTCCAAGGCGCTGTCTACCTATACATCCGACATATCGAACGGGTCGAAGCGGTGAAAAGACTCACGCGCTGGAAATCAAACCATGGTCGTCATCCATGTCCATCGCCTCTTCGATGCAGCCATCGTCGACGGTCAGCGGCTGGCAGACCTGGGGTCGCGATGTCATTTGGCAGAAACGAAGCGCCCCCACGTGGCAGCTGACCCATGCACAGGAAAGTGATTATGTGAGGCAGACCGTTGGCAAAAGAACTCAAGTCGGTGACCCGCAGCACCTGTTGAGGCTCTGCAGGCGCAGGCTCCAAAGCAGGGCGAAACTACCGTGAATCGACGACCGGCGGCACCTGCGCCTCCAGCCCCTGGCCAGAAAACAGGTTGCTTTCGGCGCGATGCGTCAGCCTGACAACCAGGAAGATGAGCCCGAGCGCAAACACGATGGCAACAACCACATGCCGGAAAACGGTCTGGTGGGATGGCCGGGGCGCCGGGTTTTCGATCGCGACTCCCGCACCCGTCCTCGCCATCACCGATGCGCTCAGCGCGGGACGCGGTTTCATCGGCGGCTTTCCTGCTGCAACACGTTGGATGTCCTTGCGGCACTCCGCCCAGTCGGCCTGGCGATCTGCGGGATCACGGGCCATCATGATCTCGATCAAAACCACACAGGCAGGCGATACATCAGGATTACGATCGCCGACGGACGGTGTAATCAAGCCCGATCGACGGTTGAACAGTTCGGCAAGCTGCTCGTCACGGAACGGCGGATGGCCCGTCAGCATGTGATAGAGGGTGGCGCCCAGAGAATAAATATCGGCCCGCACGTCCACCGCGTCCCCGCCCAGTGCCTGCTCAGGCGACATGTAGTGGGGAGTACCCAGCACGGTGTCTTCCCCATCGACAAAAAAGTCGGTGCCGCCTGTCATCGACACGCCAAGATCCAGGATCTTCACCTTGTCCTCCCGATCGATCATGATGTTCCCCGGCTTGATATCACGATGAACCAGGCGATCTCGCGACCAGGCGTAGCCCAGCCCCTCCGCCACGCAACCGGCAATCCAAAGCGCATCCCCTTCGTCGATCACGCCCTGCTTCTGGATCAATGCATGCAGGTCGGATCCATCGATGTACTCCATGGCAAGGTAGTGGAAGCGCTGGTCGTTGCCCGCATCGTACGCCGTGGCGATACTCGGATGGCGAAGCGAACCCAGCATTCGAACTTCGCCGAGGAACCGGTCCAGAAGCGTCGGATCCGCGTACAGCGCGGGCGGCAACACCTTGAGGGCGACATGACGATTCATCGACATTTGCTCTGCGAGATAGACGCCGCCCATGCCGCCAACACCGATCTTTTCCACGATGCGGTACCCCCCAATAATTGTGCCTGGCCCTATCGGGTGCTCAGGAACGACGCCTCGTTCGCCGCAAACCGGGCACTCCCATTCCGCACCGGGCTGGGGCACGGCGGTCAGGATCACCTCGGTACATCCCTGACAGTATAATTCTCGTTTCATGAATGGCCGGCGGCGTTCGCCGGCGGCTGGATCGGATCAAGCACCCACCTCTTGTTGTACCAGAAATAACACTCCGGGTAGCGCCGGATCATTGTCTCGACCCGATCGATATAGAGCTGCAGCATCCGCTGCCAGTCCTCGCGCTTTTCCATCGCGGGGTCGGGGCGGATCAGTTCTCCGGTATGCCATCGGTGGCGATTCCATCGCTCCCGGGTCACAACCGTCGGCATGATCGGTACATTTGCCTGCCGCGCAAACATCCCCGCGCCGGCAGCAAGGTTCGCGACACCCCCGAGGAACCGGACCGGCAGTCCAGGAACCGGCGACCGGACATCCGGCATGATGGCGAGCACTTTCCCCTCGCGCAACCCGCGTATGATTTGCTTCAACGGCCCGGAATCTTTACGCACCGCGTCAATACCGGTCACACCGCGCATCCGGTTCAGGTAATCGTCGACCAGGGGATTCTTCTGTTTCCCTGCCATGAAGAACATCGGGGCCCCGCAGACATGACACGCAACCCCCGCGTGTTCCCAACTGCCGGAATGAGGGGCGGCTAGAATCAGCCCGCCTCCCTCCCGGGTAACCTCCTCGATCCTTTGCAGTAAAGCTTCCGCGCCGATCACCGATGTGAGCACGTCCTCCCGCGTAAGCTGTCCGATGCGCACCATATCGGTCACCGCATAACAGAACCCCCGCCAGGATTTCCAGGCGATGGACTTTCGCTGCGCAGGC
>CAZTAB010000048.1:0-11422 GCA_964611475.1 uncultured Verrucomicrobiota bacterium
CGGACACTACAATTGTTACAGGTATGATATTAAATCCGGAACCAATGAGCTGATCAGCCCGGAGCCAACTTCATCCAAATTTGACATATCCAGCGCCTCCCAGCTCTACAAGGGTTCCGTTGTCTGGTCTGCCACGTCCACTTCGGGTGTGAAAAACATCTATTACTATGACGGAAGCTCAACCGTCACAGTGACCAACGGCTCTTTTTCTGGTCTGGGGCTGAGCAGCAATGTCGTCGCCATGTCAGACGGAGCGGACGTGCTTCTATATGACATAGTGGGCGGGGGGATTACCCGCGCGGATGTTGAAAGCACCTTGAAGTATGATGTCATTCCCGGTTGGACAAATACCATTTACCACGGGGTGTTCAATCAGATGTCCAATGATGGATACGTGATGGATGTGGACTTTTATTATTCCGGTCACAGCAAGGACAATCCGGCGGTTTCGGGCGTTGACTCGAGCGAATTGAGTTCAGGGTTATACAAGGCCTGCAAAGGCAAGGCGTCTCAGGATTCTCAGATCTGTTTCTTGTCCGGTTTTACCAACCTGGTGGTGGTGAGTGATTACCGCTACAAGGAGGACGGCACGGCACATTTTGATTCCGCCTTTCTGGATACCGTTTATACGAATGTAACCACCGAGTCATTCAGCTCATACACGGCTCCCAATGGATACACAGACGGAGAGGGGTTGCTTCCTGAAAGATGGTGCAGGCACGATATGGAGCCCTCGGCTGGTGATGGGATAATAGCCTATCATGCCTACGGGGTGTACAAGGCGAGCGGTGGTGCAATCGCGGACATGGATGAGGTCGTTGTGTATCATGTTGAGGAAGACAAACATTACGGAATGTATATGGAGGATTCCCGGACCTCGTATCGCGGTGGAAATTGGGCCAAGTGTGACCGGTCAAACAAGAACGTGGCATGGACGTCGCATGACACATTTGGTGGGCCAACAGATGATGAGGTGTGTGTTGCTTATTGGGTCGGTCCGAAGGCCTGTTTGGTGGATGTGGATTTGTCCGGGGAGAACCTGTCCGGCGTGGATTTCAGGGGTTCCGACTTGGCTCGTGCAGACTTGTCTGGCGCAGATTTGTCTGGCGCCAATTTGGCGGATGCGATCCTGACGGACACGGTATTTTCCAATGCCCTGTATGATTCATCCACAGTCATTCCCTTGTCCTTTTCCCCAGAATCGCATGGAATGATTCATGAGTCGCCGGGATCGTTTTCTACAGCAATTACCTCGATCGGCCCTGCTGGCATTGCCTATTCTAACTCCGTTTCCAATCTCTACGTTGGCATTGAATATGCGCAGTCCTTGGCGGGTGACTGGAGTCGTTCGGATGCTTCTGAGCTCATGAAGTTCGAAACAAACAATGTGGGGGTGTTTCCCTTGCCCCTTGAGGACATAGAGTTCCCCCATTTGTTTTTCAGGACGGAAGTCTCAGACCGCCTGGGGGATGACTGGACTGCATATTCAAATGATGTCATCCGGTTTGTGTCCACCGACTATATTGACTTGGGCGGGATCAATTATATTTCGAAGTTCAGATCTGGCTTGGGGCATGATTATGTTGATGGATTTGAAGCGTGCAGAAGCATGAAGCATTATTATCATCCTGGTATCTCCAATTGGGCGGACCTCAATATTTATTCTCCCGTTGACGGTACGATTCTGGACGTAACGTATGAATCATCGGGTGCCCGCGTGATGATTAAATCATCGGATTATCCGGCATATAAATTCATTTTGTTCCATGTTGACGTGGATCCCTCCATCACGAGTGGGGCCGCGGTTCTTGCCGGGGAGCGAATAGGAACCCATATCGGCAACCAAACCATGTCCGACATAGCGGTTCGGGTGTCCACCATCCACAGCAACCAGCCGGCTCTCCGCCTCGTTTCATATTTTGATGTCATGACGGATGAATTGTTCAGCGATTATATTTCCAGGGGGGTGTCCCTTCGTTCGGACCTGATTATAAGCGCTGAAGAGAGGGATGCTGATCCCATCACGTGTGATGGAGAGACATTCGTTGCGCCAGAATCTGCCCCGGGTGGCGGATATGGAAGCATTTCAAACAAATTTCACCTCAGTTCCCCTTGAGTTCTGCGTGATCCCGCGGGCTGTTCCGCGCGTGGATACATGCATTGACGCGGGGCGCCGCCGTCAGGGCGAGAAGGACTACGGTTCGTCGGTCCAATGGGGGTGATCCGGATCAAGAAACTCCGCGAACGCCATCCATTCGGCGTGGCCGTCGATCATGATTACATTCATGCCCTCGAGGTGGACTCGGGGCATGGCCCAGTTGTAGAGAAACCCTCCACCGGCGTTGCTGTCCTTGATGCCGTCCCCATCAAAGTCCACGTTGTATCGCCAGTTCACCGGGGTATACATGCCCCAGCCGTCATAGGTATCCATGAATGCGATCCACCCGCCGGGTTTCCGGATCTGGGAGAAGTCCAGTCGGTCATGTGACATCAAACCCAGCCATCGAAACGGATTGTTGTAGTGGCATCCCACGAACGCTTTCCCGGAGGGGCATTGGCGGATCTCCATCGACCGGTTCTTTTCGGATTTCGCCACCTGCACCGCCCGGGTCTCGGTCCGCAGAATGGTTTCGCCTCCGAGGTAGGCCGAGAGTGTGTTGATCCAAACGTCCGCTTCATGGGTTTTCCCGTCCGGCAAGGTCCAGGCATAGAGCGGGAACTGGCTGTTGTGGTCCACCGAATAGCTGTACACCGCGGTGCCCCAGCTTCGCATGCGCACGAGGCAACCGGACTTGATTCCGGAATCGCGGGCTTCGCGCAAAGCCGGGATCAGCAGGGCTGCAAGGATCGAAATGATGGCGATGACTACCAAGAGTTCAATCAGGGTGAATCCGCGGTCCAGCCGCGGAACCGGTCTCGATGCATAGGAGTTTGAAGACGTCATTCTGGCTTGCACATCAACCGCGCTAGACTACCATATTGCGTACATATTGCGTACATATTGCCGCAAGTCTCATCCCGTTGGCTAGGGTTCCTTTAGGTTTTCAAAGGGTTTTCCCGCTTCGGAGCAAATCCACAACCAAATAATTTTCTCTCGGAGGCATGGTGCCCACGGAGTACACCCATCAATTTGCCTCCGTGGTGCGCGCTGGTGACCAATGCTTATCTGGACGGAGCAGACCGGCATCTGTCTCGACCAGGTGGCGCGGCACGGGCGGCACGCGGACGGTGCAATTCTGGAAGACGTCCGCAGCCCCGGCGCGCTTACGGCAAAGGACAAACTCTACGCGCTTGCTTTTGAGGCCCTGGTGGCGGATCACTCGTCGGCCCATCTCGGGGTGTCAGGTTCCCTGCCTGTTGTGCTCCGCGAAGGGGAGGAGTACCGGCTGATTCTAAGAATTACAGATGGTCTGACCTTCGAGAGTCTGGAGCGGATCAAAGCGATGCGGCTGAACCTGTTGTTCGTGCACCTGACGCCGGTGGAGCGATATCGATTGGAGATGAATCGAACCGTACAGGCTCGAGCCAACGCTTGTGCCCGGCGCTCCTGCCCGGCCGAATGCAGGGTACACGGACGTTGTCTATTCGTTGACCTCGTGTCTGCCGAGAAAGGGAGCAAACAATTTTGCCTTGTTGCTTAAAAAGAATAATGGGATTGTACGGCCTGGCGTGTACTTGCGTCGGTCCGATTTGCTGGTCCGATTTGCTTCGGAATAAGTTCCGTGCTACGGGGTTTACATCATGGTTGAGCACAGACTTTATCGAATCGTTTCAGCCGCTTGCCTGGCTCTTGTTCTGCTGTTTCCGCCACCGGCTCGTGCCGTGGCCTGGCGTGACGCCGCCCATTCCGCCGGGTTGACGAACGATGCGCTTCGGGCGCAGTTCCAGGCCGGGCGGATTGTCGGCCTGGAGGATGCGGTCAATGGAAACTCCTTGATCCACATCGATCCGGAGCATCTCGACCCGGACCTTCCGCTTTTCGGCCGCACCGGAGTAGATCTCGATGCCTGCGAGGTTGAGTCGAGAAGCTGGGCGCAGCAGGTGAGCACATCCATTCGGGGGCAGGACGGAACCACCGTCACGGTGAACTGGTCGATTCAGCCGGGCCGGGGGGACCTGATCCTTCGCATTCAGGCGGAAACCCCGGATCCGGTGGACCGCATCCAGTGGGAGATCGGGGGCTGTGACATTGTCCGTAACAGCCTGGTCGGTGTGGACGGCAACGGCAATGCACAGCAATGTGATGCGCCCTGGACCGGAGGCATCAGCGACGTCAGTTCCTCGGAGTTCGGCTTCAGCCCGCGCTTCGTGCACCCATTGGTGGCTCTGTTTCAGGGCGAGACCTCGGGCTGGTTCCTGGAGGGGCGCGAGCGACGCGTCGGTCCGGCCAACGCGCTGAGCCAGGGGCTGGGCGACACGGCGCGAATGATCTTTGTGCGCGGCTTCTCCGTGGAGAGCACCCGGACGCCCGCCCTGTTCGAATTGCGGATGCGCGCCTACCAGGGCGACTGGCAGGATGCCGTCGATCCCTACGTGGATTGGATGGAGCACGACATGGGCTACGTACCCATCGACAAGAAGCCGCAAGCCTGGGTGAAGGACATTCGCAGCCAGGCCTACGTGAACGTGGGTGACTATGAGGAACTCGAGGCGGTGGCGAAGCGACTTGATCCGGCGAAGACCCTTCTCGGACGACAGGGGGGCTACCGGGTCCACGGCTGGGACAATGGGTTCCCCGATTACAGTCCAACTCCCGACGCAGCCAAGTGGTTTCGTCGTGCGCGGGAGCTGGGGTTTCACGTCGGGGCCCACGTCAACACCACCGGGCTGGACGCAAAGTCTGAACTCATCGAGGAGTTCCGGCATTGTCTGTTCGAGGTGATGAAGGATGAGAAGGGCGAGGAGTCGTGGGACGGTCCGGCGCCGGTGCACTCGGGGCGGGTGAAAATCCAGCACCCTGACGGGGAGCGGACCTACTGGGGCACGCTGGCCTTTGTGTACTCGTCCGCGGCGTGTCATGCCTGGCGTGACCTGATCATCGAGCGTATCCGGCCTCTCATTGAATGCGGCGTAGACATGATCTACCTCGACGAGTCGATGGCGCCGACTGGCAAGTTCGTCGTCGACGGCATAACGGCGATCGAGGGGGTCATGCTGCTGCAGCGTGCGATTCTTGATGTGTACCCCCACGTGGTGATCCAGACCGAGCAGATCAGCCCCATGAATGCGCGGTGGAGCAGTTTTGCGCTCACGACGCTCGATCTCGGCCATCCGCTAGGCGGCTACATTTACAGCCGGTTCATCAAGATCGTTCCGGAGGGGTATTTCTATCAGCCGGTGCGCGAGGAGCATTTCGACGGCTTTGATTCGTTCGGGGTCATGTATCCCGGCGCGAGTTTTGACGCGGCCTGGTTGGAGATTGCCGAGGCTTTTCAGCAGCACGACCTTGCGCCGGACACGCGGATGCCGCGCGACGCGGTGCGGCGGTCCGGCTTTCGCGGTGCCAAGGGCGTAACCGCCCATTTCGAAAAACACGCAACCCGGCGCGGCCTGGTGTTGAATGTGCCCGGCGAGTCGCCGCGGTGGCTGGGCACGCGGGTTTCGAATACCCGTTCCTGGTCCGGGCCGGGGGTGATTCCGAACTGGTTCCTGTTCAATGGTCAAACGTTGTTCGGGTTGAATCCGGAGCGTACCTACGTATTCGACCAGGATGCGGTACTGGACGCGAACGACTTCCACGTGACCCATGTCCCCGGGGATTTCGGTGTCCACACGCAGTCGATCGAAGTTTTCGGGGGGCAGGACCTGGATCCGGACCTGCGATATCGTAAAGTGACGTTCACCGGGAACGGAGAGATGCGGATGTTCGCGCCGGTTGACACACGCGTTTTCCTCGACGGGGAAGAGCTCGAGATCGATCTGGAAACCCGTGTTGCCGCCGCCACGGTTTCGGCCACTACGAATGCGCCGTCGCGTATCATCGCCTACCGGAAAACGGACACGCTTCTCGAAGGCAAATGGGTGAGTCTGCCCTGGGTGGTTTCCACGGTGCAGGACCCGGGCAAGATCGTTGCCAGCGGGGACAACATCTTCAACCACGTGGCGGCCGACGCGCAGATCCTGGGCCGGATGCCGGAAGCGAAACGCATTCGGATGGTGGGGTCCTGGGGTCTTGGTGAACGGCCGTACGGGAAGGGTGACGGGGTGGTCCGGTTGAATGGAAGAGAAGTGGGCCGGGTTCCCCGAGGGGAGAAGCCGTACAAGGTCTATGACTTCGAGTTTGACGTCACTGCCTATGCCGGAGAGTACGTCCTGATGGACTTCGAGGTGGACGGAACCATGGGCGGCTTCGCCCCGAGCTACTGGTATAATCCCCGCATCGTGGTGGAGCGATGATGGCAGGATCACAGTGCAAGGGACAGTTTGAGGGTCCAGGTTTCCGTGTTCAGAAGTGTGATCGGTTGGGAGATCCAAATAGCGCATTTTACAATCCTCTTCGCTCCTCTTCATCGATTAGGAGGAGAGATAAAAAGTCAGGTACTTCGAAAATGTGGAATGGTGTCGAAGTCCACACTGAAGCCGAAACCTCATAATCCTCTCCCAACATGAAAAACCCACTTCTCCTTCGCGACGTTCACCACATCCGTCTCTGCAGCAGCGCGGACACGTACTGCGGGCATCCGCGGCAGGGAGGAATTTGGAATTTTGGTGGCGGGGAAATTGCGGTGGCGCACGTTCACGGGCAGTGCGCCTATCAATTCCACGGCGACGTCCGGCACGACCATGGCGGGTACCCATCGCGTGCGGTGGTCCTGCTGCAGCGCAGCATGGACAGCGGCGAGACCTGGCCGGAAGAAAACAACGTCGTCATATTCGACGAAACGCTCAAGTGGGAGAAACGGCGCGATCGGCTTTACGGCACCCAAGACGACCCGCCGGGCATCTTGGACATGTCGAAACCGGAATCGATCTTTTTCTGGGGGCGAAGCTATACCGGGCAGGCTCACTCCGGCGCCGACCTGGCCCAGACCTGCTTCGTGCTGCGGTCGGGAAACAAGGGGAAAACGTGGGAAGAGCGCCCCGCCCTGGTGCATAATCCATTCGAGCACGGCCGGCTGATTCATCGGGACAATCACCCCATCGTTCGCATGCCGGACGGAACCTTCCTCGGCGCCCTCTCCGCCTGGCCTGGCCGGGTCTGCCTGTACGGCAGTGACGACGAAGGACTTTCGTGGGATTACCTTTCCCTGATTACCCCCGAATCCCACGGCGGACGCTCCACATACGCAGGGCTCGTGCTGCTGCCCAGCGGAAGGCTGCTTTGTGTCGCGTTGAATCTTGACGGGGTGCGTAACGCTATTCAGCTCAACCACTCCGCCGACGGGGGGTACAGCTGGAGCGATCCGCGCCCGATCGTGCGCTGGGGGGACTCCCCCGGGAAGTCGCAGCGCGCGGCGAACGCTTCTCTGCCCTACAGCTATCACTACCGATCGCCCTGGCCGATGTTGCTGGAAGACGGCCGCCTGCTGGTCCTCTTCGCCCGCCGCAAGCCGCCCTTTGGCATGGGATGCCTCTTCAGCGAGGACGAGGGGGCCACCTGGAGCCGCGAGTTCATCATCCGGTGCGATGCCGCGCAGGAGGATCTCGGCTACCCGGTGGCGACCCAACTCGAGGACGGGCGCATCTTCACTGCCTACTACTACAACCTTGGGGAAGGAAACATGCAGGTCGGGGGCGTGCGGTTCATCGGCGGATCGTTTTTCCGGTTGCCGTGACATGGCGTTCCCCGGAGTCGCCGCGGATCCAGGCTTTGAAAACAACCTGTGCGGTCAGGAGAATGTTTTCAATCTGTAGGATTCAGCCTATAGTCATCATGGAAGCCTGAAATTCGCAACCGACCATGAAATCCGCTTTGTCCATGCTGCCGTTCGTCAAGTTCGACTCCATTGACGCGTTGCATCACTACAAGGACGTCGGGGGAGAATTCCTGGAAGTGGCTCCTCTGGACGTGGACTATCGTTACACATCCGAGGATCGGTTTCGCGCCTATCAGCGGACCCTTGATGAATTGGATCTCAAGCCGGTCCAGGTACATTTGCCGTATCGAGGGCCGGAGGGAAATGACATCGGCAATCTCAATGAGCTGATTCGCGACTACAGCGTGGAGATTGTTCGCAAGGCGTTGGACTATGCTGCACGGCTCGGCGTGCGCTGGGCCGTGCTGCATCCGGGAAGCTTGGAGACGATTGAGGATGAGCATGTTCATCGCAAGATCGTCGATAACGTCATCGAGTCGTGCAGGGTTTTGCACGGGTACGGCGCCGAACGGGGTGGCACGCTCTGCGTCGAAAACATGTTCGCCCGAAAGGGCGTGAACGTGCCGCCCGATCCCGACCACCCGCTGCCGACGCCCGCCGGACCGACCTACCGCTTTGGAATCTGCGCGGATGATCTCCTGATGATCCGGAGCGCAATTCCCGATATCCATTTCTGCTTCGATCCCGGGCACGCCCTGCTCAACGGGCTGAACCTCGTCGGCGAGATCCGAAAGCTCGGCCAATCACTCGCGGCACTGCATCTGAATGAAAACAACGCCGATTGGGATGCCCACAAGATCCCCTGGCAAACGGGCCGGGTAGATTGGCGGCAATTCATCGACGCTCTTGTCGAAATTGGATACGACAAGAAGGGGTTTCTCACGTTGGAAGTGCGGCGGGGAGACAATCACGCCGAATCCATGAGCATCGCGGCGGACGCGGTGTCAGCTGGGCGCAAGCTGGCAGGAATGCACGCCGAAATCGTGGGCACTTCCACGCCTGCCGCATCGTGAGCCCCGCAGCATTGAGCCAAACGCTCCGCCAGCATGAAGCAGGTGAGGGCGTACATTGCCCATAAAAATCAGGGCAAAGAAGTCTTAATATCTTGCCATGAGGTTTCGATCTGCGTAAAATATTGATTATAGGAAATAAGTTATTGGAGCAGCACACAGGAGAAAATCCCCATGAAAGCCATTCGTATTCTTGCTTGTCTCGTTTCTGTAGTCATCGTCGGTTTCGGCACCGCCGCCAAGGCGGACCTGCTGGCCATCACAACGTCGAACGGCGACCTGGATACCCGCGACCATGCAAACCTGGGTCCTGCCGGCGCGGGTGGAGCGGTCAGTTTCGGCGGCGGCGTCCCGGTCCGCGCCGCGCTGAATTCCCTGAACGAATTGGGGGTGGGCTTTACCCCGAACGCCGGTGCGGATGTCCGAAGCATTCTTAATGTTGGCAGCGATTGCTGCGGCGCGACGTTCGGATCGCCTCCGGGTCAGTTCACGGCGGTGACCGCCCTGGCGAGCGATGACTTCGCGCTCGGCGGCGACAACGGTGCGGTCTTCCTCCGCAGTCGGACGAACCTGGGCGCCGGTGCCCCGGGTTCGGGTGGAGACGGAACAATTTTCAATTCGCAGGTCAACGCAATCGCTCAGTTGTCGAACGGTCACCTCGTGCTTGCAAACAACGGCGGCGAAATTTTCGTCCGCGACTACGCCGACATTACCCAGGATGCGCCGGGCACCAGCAGTGCGTATGTGAACTTCGGAATTCCCATTACCGGCCTGGCGATTACTGCAAGCGACGACATAGTCATTGGTTTAGCTGGGGGTGGGGTCGACACGAGACCGTGGGCAAATGTTGTCTCTAGTCATGGCGATATCAATTTCGGCATCGGTGGAGCGACCCGCGTCGCGCTTCGTAGCGATGGAAACGTGGCGCTCGGCTTCGGTAACGGTGAAGTCCATGTTCGAAATCCCTACGACCTCGGCCCCGACCTTGGAAATTCCGCGAACTTCGGCACCGCGATCACCGCTCTCACAGTTGACAAGGACGACAATTTCGTCATCGGCCGGTCGAGCGGACACGTCAACGTGCGGCAGGCCGGAAACGTTGGGCAGGTGCCCGCAGGCTTTCTGGGCGATGACATCAACTTTGGAGTCTCGATTCTGTCCCTGAACATCGTCCCCGAGCCGGCCACCGTGCTGCTACTCGGGATCGGGCTGTCCGTGCTTCGGTTCTTGCGCCGCGTGCGGTAATTGAATGTGGAGTGCGGCGGAGAGCGCCGCACTCCATGGCCATGGGCTATGTGGATTCCCGGGGATCGCCGTCGCCTCCATCCGGCACACGCTTCCGGGCGCGAACCACCAGATATCGCGGCCGGTCGGGTTCCCGCGCCTGTGGTTCGCCCGTCTCGGCGCCCTGCCGTAGGTCCGCGTTCAATGAGACCGGCAGTATGGACTCAGGAACCGTAACCCCCTTCGCTCGGTATTGCTGAATGTGTTGCTCGGTCCGGAGGGGCATTCCCTACTCGGGATCGGAGATCACGCGGTACGCCGCTCTCGCGGCCGATGCCTCGGCTGTGTAGACGTTCGATGGAGGCGTTGCGGAGAGACCGCTGGTCACGACGCCGTACCCGCCGCTGCCCAGAGAAGTGTTCTGCTTTACCGTGTACTTCCGGCCCGACTCGCTGGTCCACTGGATGATGACTTTATCCGGGGTGAATCCCCGAGTGATCGACTTGAATTCCGGCTCCGCAGCGGAGGCGGCAAAATTGAGCGAAAGGATTGCGAATCCAAAATTTATGTCATCTCCCAGAAATCCGACGGGCGTCGCCGCGACGTTCGCGGCGTCCCGAATGTTGATATGTCCGCTCGACCGGCCGATGACGAAATTGTCGTCCTTGTCAACTGCGAGAGCGGTGATCGCGGTGCCGAAGACCACGGAATTCCACGTATCCGCCATCAGGTTCAGCGGGTCCCGCATGGTCACGGTTCCGTCGCCGAATCCGAGGGCCGCGTTTCCGTCGCTGCGTATGGCAACGTTCGCCGCGCCGGCAATGCCGAAGTTGACGGAGCTATGGCTGGCCGCGACGTTGGTCCAGGGACGGGTGTCAATGCCACCCCCACTGAGCGCAATCACGACATTGTCGTTGGTGGTCACTGCAAGACTCGTAATGGCAATCCCGAAGTTGACTGCGTCCGCGGAAGCGCCGGGGGCGACCTGTGTGATGTCGGCTTTGTCACGGACGAAAATCTCACCGTTCTGATTCCCGATCACCAGGTGTCCATTCGACAGTCGTGCGATCGCGTTTACCCGCGTGTTGAACACGGTGCCATCGCCGGAGACACCCGGGGCCGTCGCTCCAAGAGCTGTCCGGTCCCGGACAAAAACCTGTCCGTCATCGCCTCCCAACACAAAGTGATTTCCTTCCGCAACCCCGATCGCGGTGATGGTGCCAGGCGGGGGCCCAAATGTCGCCCCACAGCAATCATTTGTAATGTTCGTGATCTGCCGCACGTCGGCGGCGGCATTGATGGATGTTCCGTAGCATAGTTCATTGAGGGAATTGATTTTCGCCCGGACGTCGACGCCATCGCCAAAAGTTA
>CAZTAB010000049.1:0-8600 GCA_964611475.1 uncultured Verrucomicrobiota bacterium
GCCCACAGCGTCGAGGCGGCAACATCGTCTGAAACCACGTCTCCCGACCAGGAGAGGCGGTGCCGCTGCGCATAGTGAGACCAGCTGTACCGGTTGCCGGGCTGGACGGCATTGTTGTGATTGAGCAGATTGGAATACATGTATTCAACGATCGGCAGCAAGCGCCCCGCGCCGTCGTTCATCGGATTCGGTCCACTCGGACAGTAGAAGGCGCCGGGATCCGAGAAGTATTGCGAGCCGAAGAGAAAGCCCATGCTGACCCAATCCACCGCATCGTTGTTCCTGCAGACCGAGTTATTGTTGAACAGAAGGCTGTTGTCGACAGCAAGGCTCTTCAGCCCGCTGCCGCGCCGGGAGGATCGCTCGTATCCCACGCACCCAGCGCCGCCGACAATGATTGCCCCCTGCGGGACCAATCCATCATGGTCACCCATGAAACTCCGCAGCCCGACAATGAGCTGGTGCTGGTTGCTCAGGCACACCGCCCGGCGCCCTTTCTCCAGCGCGTTTCGCAACGCGGGCATGAAAATGGCGGACAGGATCGCAATGATCGCGATGCCGCCCAGCAGTTCGATGAGGGTGAATGCGGACCGTCGACGTGTCATTGTGGTTTCAGGAGTTCAGATTCCGGGTGCTCTGGTGGACCGAATCGCCTACAGGGTCTCACTTGTACATAACGGGGAACCCGACCCGCAAAGAAAAAATGAGAGGATTCCCCCGTGTTCGGGTATTTCCCCCGGGTTGGGGTGTGGGCGATGGCCGCTAGTAATTCTCCCGGCGTTCGGCTTCGTAGAGGAAAGTCCCGGGACCGGAGCGTTGCCAGGTATTGAACAACGACTGGTCGGGATCCGGGAGCCATCGGGCATGCCCGTCGTAGAATGCGACATTGTAGCCGTCCACATGCCAGGGACCGGCAATGTTTCCATCCCAGAAAAGATCGGTCGTCGCCCATCGCTGAGTCAAATCCTTCTCGTCTGATATCACCGACGCATCGCCCAGGGCGATGCGCTGCCGCATGACGTAGTGCGACCAAGTGAAGCGATTCCCAGGTTGCACCGTGTTGTTCCCGGTGAGCAGGTTCGCATACGCGAACTCGACAATCGGAAGTACATTCCCCACGCCATCGAAGAGTGGCCGCGGTCCACTGGGGCAGTAGTAGGTGCTCGGCTCGGTAAAGTACTGCAATCCGATCAGGAAGCCGTGGCTCACCCAGTCCATTTCTTCATTGTTCCGGCAAACGGAATTGTTGTTGAACAGCAGGGACTGATCCGCGTACAGGCTTTTCAGCCCGCTACCCCGACGACTGGACCGCTCGTAGCCGGGACAGCCGCGGCCACCCACGAGGATCGCCCCGGGCGGAACCTTGCCATCGTGATCGTTCATATAACTTCGAAGCCCGACCGCAAGTTGATGTTGATTGCTGAGGCAGACGGAACGGCGGCCCTTCTCCAGCGCGTTGCGCAACGCGGGCATGAAAATGGCGGACAGGATCGCAATGATCGCGATGACGACCAGCAGCTCGATGAGGGTAAAGGCTGACCGGTGGGTTCGTCTCATCCCGAGGAATCTCCACGTGTCCAGGGGTGGCGCAAAAGCAAAAGGGCATGCAAGGCATCCCTGGTCCGACCGAATCGAAAGGCTCTGCCATTGAACAGAAGCCGACGAAAAGGACAAGGCTGGCCCATCCGCGTCCTTCCGCAAAATTCGCGGTTCAAAAGGAAGCCCTCATCGGGATGCGGTAGCTGGTGACATCATCATCCGCGGTCAGGGTGATCTCTCCGTCGACGACGGATGCATTCGCGCCCCACATCACGTTTTCCTCTTCATCCATGGCTTCAATTTGCTCGAACCCCAAGCCGTTCTGCCAGAGCCATCCCGCGTCCAGCGTGACCTCGTCTCCAGATACCAAAATCACGTCCCAAATGCCGGGCACATCCTTACGGATCACGACGCAGCCGCTCGTCCGCAGATGCGGGAACTGCGCCGGTTCGCCCCGAGCGTCGGCGTAGAGATACCGGAAGCCATCCACGTAGTCAACGCGGTGCCCGTCGATTCGCGCACCAAAGCCCGTGAGTTCCTCTTTCAGGAATACGAATCCGTTCTGGGGAAGCACCAGATCCGTTTTATGAACCTGTATGGTCCATGTGTCTTCCGTATCGAGACTTCCGTTGACAAACAACTCCAGACCGTTTTCGTACGTGACTCGAATGTGGTTGTCTTTCAGCGTCCCGTCGCGTAGCGCATCGCCGGCGGAGAGCCACTGCCCGCCCGATTCGTAGACGATCTCCCGGGGGCGCACCAGCGCATAGGCCTCCTGCAGCGACTGGAAGAGGAAGTACTCCTGGAAAATCCGTTTCTTCTCGCGCCAGATCCACCGCGGCTCCCGCATGGCCTCCCAATCCGCCTTCGTCTCGAACGGGACCTTGAACGCACCAGCCCGGCCGCAGGCCATCGCCGCGGCATGCCCTCGATCCAGAGCCCCCTGCGGGTCGTCCTCCGGGAGACCGCCGTACCGACTGAACGCGTAGCCCATGCTGAGGTTCGTCATGAGCGGGTGAACTTTACGCAGTTCGAAATCGACCAGCCAGGCAGTCTCGTGATCCCACGACGGCCAATAGGTCTGTCCGTACGCACCGCTCAGGAAACCGGCCCATAGCCATTGGGCACTGCCTTCGCCGTACGATGGTCCGCCGTGAATCCGCTGTTCCGTGGCCGGGATCCCGAGTTGCGCCTGGTAGGCGACCCGCGCCAGGGCGGCACCCGGTTTTCTCGCATCGTGATCCGTAATGGCGCCCCATGGAAAACTGCCGCTCTCGTCCAGGTAGGTGCCGTCGATGCCAAGCGTCTCCGTGATTCGCCGCGTCATGTCTTCCGCAATGGCCGGCGCGGCCAGGGGGCTGAGCCGGTAGCAGTGGCGCCACGAATCCACCCAGTTGCCGTCGCTTCGCTGCACCGCATGATCCGGGTTCCAGAATTCGGCCAGCGGGTCGAACTGATGGTAATCCGTGTACAACAGCACCTTGTACCCGAGGACCTGAATGTCACGGATATAGTCCTGGAACGCCTCGATGCCGCCCTCGGTGGAGCGTGGCACATGGTCGTAGACATTCATCGCCGGCAGCAATCCCCATTCCTCCTTGTCCGTGGACAGGTGGGTGAGCTTGATCATCAGGTGATTGATGCCGTAGCGCCGGCAAAGTTGAAGGTAGCGAAGGCCCCCTTCGCGATCTGCAGCCGATCGATACGGAATGAAATCGCGCGCATACAAATAAGAAGAAAACCGGTTGGCAGCTTCGTTCACGGGATGGCGGATATGCGGCAAGACATTTTCGAATGTACGAGAAGGGGTGATCAGCCAGCGGTCACGAAACGCATTGCGCACCCCATCCGTACGCGAATTGTACTCGCTCGCCGCATGTGTTCCGTCGAAGCGGATCGTGGAGCAATCGGACCGGTACACGTCGTTGAATCGGGACAAAAAGAATTCATTGTCGACCAGATCGACCGTGAAATCCTGCCACCAGCCGGACCAGTTCAGAAAGGGAACAAAGATGCCCTGCACGGTGTCCGCGCCGACCTCACCGCGGACGAACCGCCGCACGTGACGGTCGGTCGAAGAGATTTGCAGCGACAGCGAGGCATCCTCGACGGAAAACCGGTACTCCAGCGTCCCGCCAGTCTCCCCGGCCGCATACGTCCAGAGGGCCACCACCTGGTCCCCGTTGATTCTGGCCGTCTGCAACTCCCACTGGATGGCCGGATCAGTCATGAGGTACGCCTTCCCGTCGATTTCAAACTCGACGCCCCGGTCGGCAAGCGGCTCGATTCCGTTCACCGTCAGGTCTGCGGTCGAGCCGGTGCGGGGCCGGTACTCGTATCGCCAGGCTTCGTGAGCCGAGACGACCTCCAGGACGAATGTGTCCCCTTCCTGGTACACGGAAGCGGAAAGCTTGGATCCCGACGGAAGCGGGCGGAATGTCGCGGCGCGATCCGCCAACGGGGACTCCGAAATCTCGAGATCGAGCTCCTGGCTGGATTCCCGGGAACACTGCAGGGCGTCGATGTAGAATGTCTTCGGGGTCAGAACCCTTTCCGCGCTCGTACCGGAGACGTCGTGCGAGGCTGGAAGGTTGTCAAAGGCGATGCCGGTGATGCGCGCGGGTGTCGGCACCAGCTCCGGCAGTTTGCCGCGAGCGACGGACCAGTTCTGCCACGTGACGCGGGAGAGCTGTAGATTGTGGCGACGTCCGTCCGCATCCTCGATCAGCACGCGCGGCGTGGGACCAATCTCCCACGGGACGTTGGCGGTCACGAAGCCGTAGAAGTGCTGGAAGATCCAGAGAGTGACGGAGTCAAACGGCTCCTTGATCTCGATCGGCACCGGCGGGCTGAGTACGACGGACTGCCCGGGCGAGGCTGACTTGTATTGAAGCCGGGCCACGAAGTCGCCGAGACAGGCCTGGTCCGTGGAGAGGGAAAGGGAGGTGGAGTCCATCTGGTCGGAGAAGGTCACACTCCAGCCCTCCAGGTCCTCGAAATCAAGCCCGGCCGCGGCAGCAACAGCCACGGACGAAGGCGGACAAAACGGAGGGGTCGGTGACGTCGCGGGCGCGGCGCGGGTCAGGCCCAGATCATCGTCCGTGACATCTGCGTATGGTTTCACGACGACCTCCGCGACCCAGCAGGCACCATGCGCTTCAGGATCGCCCGCAGCCGGCATCACACGGATTTTCATGAACCGCGCTCCCTGGCGAGGCTGCAGGATGCGGGATACGCGCACGCACCCTGAATCACGGACAGTCGCGATCGGTTTGCTCCCTCCGCGAAGCAGGCCGTCACCCGTCATGTGCAGCGTATCAATAACGGCGGTGCCAGGCAGATCGGGGTCGATCATTATCCGTAGAGAAACAAGATACCACTCCTCAGGAGAAACCTCAATCGGGGGGCTATTGGCCTGACCGATCTGGTCTCCACGGTCCGCAATGTAGCAGGCCTCGCCGCCGGCAGGATCAAGGGTCGCTGTCGTCAGGTGGCCTGCGGGCTTCCAAAGCGTCGCCGGTACGCCAGGGTTCCATAATGGGAGAAGGTTTGATTCGGCCATCACAGTGACTGGCAGAAGCAAAATGAACAGAAAAAGCCTAGGAGGAAGGGGGCATTGCATATCCGGCATGGGATATAGAAACGGAGTTGGGGGGTTTCGCGACCGACTACCAGTAAATCGGCCCACCGCAGTAAAAAAAAGCGGCGGACCCCCGAGCCCGCCGCAAATTTTATCTGGAAATATACGTACGGTTCGCTACCGAATGCGCCTGCGAAACGCCAAGAGTCCGCCGCCAAGAGCGAGCAGGGCAAAGGTGCCCGGCTCGGGAACCAGAGACTGATTTGCACTTTGGGCGATCTGCGCCGCACTCAACGTACTGAGGGAAATACGAAATTCATCGACGTTACCAATCCACCCTTGCGTGGTATTAATAGCAGCACCCCAAAACTCGGCACCGACCGACTGAACCATATTCTCCCCCGGATTGTTGTCGTGCGCAGGGTCCGTGGCACCAAGCGTGTTACCGCTGTTGTCGTTATGCGCCGACACCGCCGAGCCATTGAGGTAGATCTGAGCCGAGCCGGACGCACGGTCAACGCTAGCCGCTACGTGTGTCCACGCATCCCTCGGGACTGAACCGGATCCGGTGAAAAGGTTAATGGGCTGATTATTGCCAGTCTGGATCGTGAACCGAAGCGACTCGGCATAGGCGGTGCCGTCTGAGTCGCTCGTATCGTGGACATACCGCATACCGATGCTATGACCATTGAAATTCCGAACACCCGCGTCCTGAAACAGCGTCATGTTGCGTTCTCCGGTCGGCTTGATCCAAGCCTGAATCGTGAAATCGGTCAGTGAAAGGTCCAGGGTGTTAGCAGCATCACCGGCACTCGTGTCCACAATACGAATATGCGGATCTGTAACCGACTCCGGGTTCGCCCCGGCAAAATGCATGGAATGGTTCCCGGCGTAATCGGCTCCGCTAATGGAAGGCACATCCGTGCTGAGCGTCGGACCGTTGTGCAGGGTCCCATTGTTGCCCAAATCGTCCATCAGGTACAACACGGAAGCACCGGCGGTGTACGCAACGCCAAACAACGCGGCAATTGCCACGGTTGAAATCCTTGTGAGTCTGGTCTGCTTCATCTTTCGCTAACTCCTCTCGGACAGTCTTAATCTACCCTGGTTCACACTCCAACTTCTCATGCCAACCCTATCAACTTCGTGCCACGTGGCAATCATTTTTTTGCTGAAATAATCCCCCCATCCCTCCCTGTTGATAACCCCCCAAACACGGCCAGGCAGAGTCAAAGTTTCATATATCTTGGGGAATTTTCCGTTCCGCTGGTTCATCGCCTGCCTCTTTTTCCGACCCTCAGCCCCGGAAGCATTTGGGAAATTCAGCCTTTCAGCGCCCCCAGGCTCAGCCCGCGAAGGAACCATCGCTGGAGGAGAATGAAAACCACCACCACCGGAAGGATCGAGATCATCACCGCGGCGCTCCGGCCTGCATAGTCGATGGGCCCGTAGACGAAGTAATTCTGGATCGCCAACGGAACCGTCATTTTCGATTCCGTTTCGAGGAAAACGTATGGGCCGACAAAATTATTCCAGGCCCCCATGAAGGCCAGCAGCCCGACCGTGGCCAGCGCCGGCAGGCTGAGAGGGATGATAATACGAAAGAACGTGCTCCACTCGCCGCATCCGTCGATCAATGCCGCCTCCTCGATCTCACGCGGCACGTTTCGAAACCAGTGGCAGAGCAGGTAGATGGTAAACGCCCCGGTGCCCGGAATCATGAAGATGAGAAGGGAATCGTAGAGTCCCAGCGCACGATAGAGGATGAATTGGGGGATAATGGTGGTCTGCCCCGCGAACATCATTGAGCTGAGAAAAAACAGGAGAATCCACTTGTTCCCGAGGCATTCCCTTCGTCCGATCGCGTATGCCGCCATCGCGCACACCATCACCGTGCCCACCGTCCAGACGACCGACGTCATGATGGAATTGAAAAACGCGATTCCCAATTTCCCCGCGCGCCACGCCAGCAGGTAGTTCTGCCAGTAGAACCGCTCCGGAATAAAATCCGGCTCGGCCGGGCTCATGTCGTCCCCAAGCACCGGACACTTCAGCGACGCAGTCAGCACGACCATGAACGGAAGGATCATTGCGGCGCAGACGCACACGAGGATTGCGTGGATGACCGTGGTGCGGATGGATCCGTGCTTATTCATATGGCGTGGGTTCTGTTCTCCGGACAGGAAGAGACGAAGTGGTAATTTTCATTCCCCCATGTTCCCCTTGTTCCCTTCCGTTCAACATCCGTTTGCTACGTAATTTGTATTTTGTTTGAGATCTTCAGATTCACGGCCGTCAGCAGGAGTACGACCATGCCAAGGACGAGGGACATAGCGGCGGCGTAACCGACGAGGCCGTCGCGGAAGCCAAGCTCGAAAATGTGTATCATGACCACGAATACGCCCTCCCGAATGGTCGGATTGGACATGACGACGACCTGGTCGAAGATGGAGAACATGCCGATGAAGGCAAGGACGGTGAGGACGACCCAGGTGGGGATCATCATGGGGAAAGTCAGGAACCGGAACTTCTGCCAGTGCCCCGCCCCGTCGATCTCCGCTGCCTCGTACATCGTGGGGTCGAGACCGGCCAGGCTAGCCAGCCAGATCAACGCGGACACCCCCGTCCCCATCCACAGCCCAACGGACACGAACACGAACCGGGCGCTGGCCGGGTCGCCCAGCCAGGCAACACTCTCGTGCCCGCCCGACGCCAGGATCGGCCCCATCATCACGTCCAACTGTCCGCCCGGCTTCAGGATCCAGAGCCAGATCGCCCCAATCACCGGCCAGGAGAACAACGACGGCATGATGCAGACGCACTTGTAGACCGTTTGCACACGGGGGCTCCGCACCTCGTTCAGGAGGTAAGCGAGCGTGGGCGCCGGCAACTGGCCAAGCAGAAACCCGATGATGAAAAACTTCATCGTGTTGCTCAATCCGAGCCAGAACTTCTCGTCGTGAAAAATCTCGGAAAAATTCTCGATTCCGACAAAAGGGGCACCGCCATACACGAGGGTTTGGACGTTGTGCCCGTAGAAGGACAACTTCACCGCCCAAGCAATGGGCAGGTAGGTAAAGACGGAAAATAGCACAATAGCGGGGAGCAGGATGAGATACAGCGCGGACTGGCCAGGCCTCTGAAACGAGTCGAGCAGGGAGAATAAAAACACCCAGAACAGCACAATCCCCGCGATCGAGATGCGCACGATGTTGTGGCCAAACGGATCCATCTCCCGCCCCGCATAGAAAATAATGGCCGTGACGCACGCAGAGAAGAGCGAAAAAAAGACGGCACCCTCCAGTCGCTCACCCTTGAGATACTGGAACAGCCCGGGGCAAAGGGTCGTGGCCCGGTTGACTTGAACCTGTTTCTGTCCGCCTGAATTCAGCATGTCGATGGAAACTTTTGCCAATTGCCGCTTCGATACAACGGCAAAATGCAGGTAGTGTTGGGAAACTGAAACATGAACCGCCCCCTC
>CAZTAB010000050.1:0-2083 GCA_964611475.1 uncultured Verrucomicrobiota bacterium
CAAATCCCACTCCCGACAACCCGTACAACCTGGTGGTGGTCGGGGCCGGGGCCGCGGGACTGGTCAGTGCCGCTGGCGCGTCCGGGCTGGGCGCGCGCGTGGCCCTGGTTGAGCGGGCCCTTGCCGGAGGGGACTGCCTGAACTATGGCTGTGTGCCCAGCAAGGCGCTTATCAGCGCCGCAACGGCGGTGGCAAATGTACGCGCGGCGGATTCCTTCGGAGTGCACGTGGAGGGTTCGGTGGCCATAGATTTTCCCGAGGCGATGGCCCGGATGCGGCGTCTTCGCGCGCAGATTTCCAAGGTGGACTCGGTCGAGCGGTTCACGGAGCTGGGGGTCGACGTGTTTATCGGGCAAGGAATGTTCACCGGACCGCGGTCGCTGAATGTCGAGGGGGCGGAGTTGCGGTTTTCGAAGGCGATCATCGCAACAGGTGCCCGTGCGGCCGGGCTCCCAATCCCCGGGCTCGAAGAAGCCGGCTACCTGACCAATGAAACAGTTTTCAACCTGTCCGAGTTGCCCGGGCGGCTGGCGGTGATCGGTGCCGGTCCGGTCGGTTGCGAGATGTCGCAGGTGTTCCAGCGATTCGGAAGCCGTGTTACGCTGCTGGAAGTCGCGCCGAACATTCTGATCCGGGAAGACGCCGATGCCGCCGAGATGGTGCAGGGGGCATTGCTGGCCGATGGCGTCGACCTTGTGACAAACATCGAGAACATCAACCGGGTTTCGGGCAGTGGAGGCGGGCGTATGGTGGAGTTCACCCGGGGCGGCGAGGCCAGGAGCATTGAGGTTGACGCGGTGCTTGTCGCGGTCGGCCGGGTGCCGAATGTCGATGGGCTGGGGCTGGAGGCGGCCGGGGTGGAGTACCACAAGCGAGGGGTGATCGTCGATGACGCCTACCGGACCAGCAATCCGCGAATTTACGGCGCCGGCGATATCTGCTCTCCGTACCAGTTTACGCATGCGGCTGATTTCATGGCCCGCACGGTGCTGACCAACGCGTTGTTTCCCGGCCGAACGAAAAAGGGTTCGGCCTTGACCATCCCCTGGTGTACCTACACGGATCCTCAGATTGCCCACGTTGGGATGACAGAGCAGGGGGCAGAGAAGGATGGCGTGTCGGTTTCCACCTTTACCGTGCCAATGGACGACGTGGATCGCGCAATCCTCGACGGTGAAACGAAGGGATTCGTGAAGATTCATGTAAAGGCGGGCACGGACAGGATTTTGGGGGCGACCATTGTCGCCCGGCGCGCGGGTGACATGATCGGCGAAATCGTCATGGCCATGACCAATGACGTGGGGCTTGGCTCACTGGCAGAGGTCATTCACCCGTATCCGACGCAGGCGGAGGCGATTCGAAGAACAGGCGATCTGTACAACCGGAGCCGACTGACCCCGGGGGTCAGGAGGCTGCTCGGCGGCTGGCTGAATTGGCGCCGCGGAAAGTAGCTGGGCGGGCGCTTGGTAAGTGAAGGATGAGGAGCATGGGAAGGATCCGCGGATTGCGCCGATTCCGGCCGGATTCGGGTCCTTCGTTCAGGGGCGAATCGGCGTTATCCGCAGTCAAGCCGGCATGTCGAGGGACCGCGTCTGAGGCATTGCGGAAATCCGGGGTTTGCAGTAGAGTAGGTGACTGAGAAGCTGAATCGAAATCATGTCTCTGCAGACACCTGGCGTGGAGCGCGGAGCGTCGAATCTGGAGGTGGCTCATGCCGGGCCGGATGATCGGACACAGTGTTGGCTGGATGGTACTAGCCCTTTTACTCACCGCCAACCTCATGGTGGGGGCTAGGCTCTACAAGCAGGATGCCTACGCAAACGCGCGCGAGCAGGCGTACGACAAGATCGCGCTGTTTACCATGGTAACTCAGCAGGTGCAGCAGCACTACGTGGATCCAACCAAAACGTCATACGAGGATCTTATCTATGGCGCGCTTCACGGCATGCTGGAGTCGCTCGACAAGCACAGCCAGTTTCTCGATCCGGATATGTATGCGGACATGAAGGAGGACACGTCTGGACAGTTCGGGGGGCTTGGAATTGTGATCAGCGTCAAGGACGATGTGCTTACGGTGGTTGCG
>CAZTAB010000051.1:0-4879 GCA_964611475.1 uncultured Verrucomicrobiota bacterium
CACCGAGGAAACGCCAGGCACTACTTTGCCGCCTGTTTTGTCGCGGGCCTGGGCGCCGTTGAATATACCGGATTTCTCATTGTCTCGCCCTTGTTTGCGATTGCGTTGTTATGGGGACTGCACTCGCATGGCGTACTGAACGCTCGCATGCTTTTGAAGGGCCTATTGGTATTTCTCTTGGGTTTCACCACATTGCTGCCGCTGGCGGCATACTTCTACCTGAATCCGCTTGCCCAACTCCAGGGGTTCGAAAGTTTTCAGGAAATGCTTTTCTATGTCGGATACAAGAATCATGTCGCAATGGTGCAGAGCATCCCCAGGGTCGGATGGCTCCTGATTCTTTGCCTTTGTTTCGCGCCATGGCTCTTCGTGGTAGGGATTCGGGGTACCCAGGGAGGGCGGATTGTTTACCTGGTGTTGTCTGCCGTGGCAATCGGGATCCTGTTTGGGGCGCCCTTTTCGCCGTGGGTGGTCGTGACACAGCAGAATGCAGCTGTGCTACCCGTGCTTTTTCTCGGATCGTGGGCCGGTTTCCTTGCCGGATTCTGGTACATCTGCGCTTCCGGCGTCCCGACTTCGAGAAGAAAGAGGATGGTGTTCCTTCGGCGTTTCGCGCAGCCGATTTATACCTTTGCTCTCGTTCTGATAGCGATCGGCGCGATCGCACACAACTGGGGAAAAGCCGACGCAAAACGGGGCGACTTCGTTTCAAGATACGCGGACCGGGTCGTGGAGACCATCGGTGATCGTCAGTGGATCATTGGCTTTGGGGGACTGCTGCAGCACCTTCGAATCTCTGCACATGGCTTCGGCAGGGAAATCAGGGAGATCGATATCATAGCTGCGCAGAGAGTGGCGTACCAAGGATATCTCCGGTCCCTTCACAACGATCCCGACATCGGAATTTCCGTTCCCCTGGGAATTGTTCCGATGCTTCGCGAGTGGCTTGTGAAAAAGCCCGGGGACGATGACTACATGGCTTTCGTAGGAACGGCCCAAACTATTCTTTCGCTCGGGAAAGATCCGATTCCCGAGGGAGCCTATTACCGCCCGGGTGCGAGGGAGGAGGTCGACGCGGAGGCCATGCTGGACCGGCATCGCGGCCTGTGGGAGCACATGTCTTTTCTCTGGGAGGAGGAAATCTCATCGTCTGAAGAGTTCCTTGAAAAGTGGAGGGAGGTGATTCGGCTGATGTTGGCAAAGAATGCGAACAACTGTGGCGTCCTTTTGGAGAATCTGGGAAAGGATCAGTCCGCCATGGTTGCTTATGAACAGGCGCGCATCATCAATCCGGACAACCTCAGTGCGCTGCTGAACCTCTATGCGCTGACTCGAAGGCTCGGCTCCGTTCAATTCCCGGCCATCGAGGAGGAGTTGAACGAATGGCTCAAGGAACCCAGGGAAAAGTCGGGTATCTGGATGCTTTCGTCGATCGATGGATATGTCAATGACCCGATCATTTTCCGGAAAATGGGCCATGCCTGGGCCATGTCTGGGCAGGCAGGTCAGGCGATCAGGAGCCTGGAGAATGCGCAGCGGCTGGGTGCGGTCGGCGCGTACACGCAGGGGATGCTGGGCTCACTCTATTTCCTTTCTGACGATTTTGAACGGAGCGAGGAGCAGTTTCAAAAAATGCTGGAGGAGAATCCGGAGAATGTTGTCGGACTCATTGGTTTGGCCCGGATCGCAGCGGCCCGTGGAGATGTTGAAGGCGCCAAGATTCTGTTCATCCAGGCGGAGGACGCGGGGGCGGAGCCTTCCCTCATATCGATCGAACTTGCAACGGCCCAGCTGTTAAACGGGAACCTGGAAATGGGCATGTTGCTTCTTGAGGAAACAGTAAGAACATACAGGGATTTGGAATGGCCCACTGCGCTTCTTGCCCGTATGAAAGCGGCTGAAAATGACCGGGCTGCCGCGGAGGCGCTTTTGAAGAGTGATGCGCTGACAAAGCCTGTGGAGGCGCGAACCTGCCGGGAGGTCGGGGCCGCTCATTTTCTGCTGGGAAACAACAAGGATGCAAGAATCTGGCTGATGCAGGGGCTGAAACTGGCGAGTGCGGATACCATGGCAATGGAATATCTTCTTCAGATCGATCTGGATGAGGGAAGAATGGATCTGGCCCGCAAACATGCTTCTATGCTGGTCAATTACGATTCTGAAAACGCGGCCGCGCGGTTTGCTCTGGGGATTTATCACCAGGATCTTGGAAAAAATGACATAGCGGAAGGACACTATCGAAGGTCTCTTCAGCTGGGGCGGGCGCCACACACGCTGAACAATCTGGCTTGGCTTTTGCAGGAAGGGGGCGAGTTCGAGGAGGCGGCCGCACTTGCTCGCGAGGCCGTGAAGATGGAGCCCACATACGCGTCGGCCTGGGACACCCTGGGCGTATGCCTGCTGCGGGCGGAAGACTACGAAGGAGCGGAGAAAGCCTTTCTCCAAGCTCTCGATCACATGCCCGAAATGCCCTCGACCCTGCTGCACATGCTTGAACTACACGTGGTGCGAAATGAGCAGGAACTTGCCCGGAACGTGGTTTCGGCGCTGAAGGCTCGTGCCCGGGATCTCCGACCCAGTCAGCGGGGGCAGTTGAACGCGCTCATTCAGCAGCTGGACTGAAGCGGGATTATTCCAGGTACCCGAGTCCCTGCAACCGCTTGCGGACCTCGTCCTCGGACTGGGCACTTCGCTGGTCCGCTACCGTCTTCTCCAGCACGTGAAGAATGAACTCCTCGGCGGATGAGTATCCTGTCGCCTCCGCCGCTTGTGCAAGGCGGTCGAACAGCGGCTTGTCGATTTTTATTTTCGGAGACATGGCAATTCCCAAGCCCGAAAGGCACTGGTTCCGGTGGCAGGAGGATATTTCAACCCGTCGGATTTGTCCATGCGTCAAAACTCGACGCGGAACGGCTTCTGGAGCGCCAGTCCGATGACAATGGAGAGTACAAACAGGGCTATCATCCAGTTGACCTCATGCGTACCAAGGTAGAGCGAAGCGTTGCCGTAGCTGAGATGGATTGACTGGACGACCGAGGACGCTGGAATTCGGGGCTCTTTCGGATACATGAGACGGCTGAAAAAGCCGTCCCGGAGGCGTCGTTGGGATATCGGGACCAGGGAGTCTGGAGCCACCGACACGCTTTTTCGGAGGACTTCCTGGATTCCTTTTAGTTCGACCCATCCGGCCGGATCAGGGTGACGGCCGCGAATCCGCCACAAGACCTCCCGCCCGTCCCGCGATTGAAACGGTTCGGTTTCGATGACGATCCCCTTCGACGTCAGCAGTTCCCACTCTGCCAGGTCAATCGAAGAGCCCCCGTCAAACCGGATTTTCACCAGCGCATTTTCCTGAAGTTCGAGCGGACGGGACTGGTACCAGCAGGAAAGCTGAAAGAGGAGAAGCAGAACGGGAACCAGCAGCATGGCCAGCGGTTTGAGGGACTCGGCCAGGTACAATCCGGTCGCACCACAGAGTTGCCGGAGGGTGCCGAAGATTCCCAATAGATCCTCCTGGTAAAGCCGGATTTCGAGTAGCCTGCCAACCGCCGCCGACTTGCGGCGCTGCAAAGCGGATTGATCCGAACAGAATTTGTAGGCGAGAACAGCCACGCTGGCGGTGAGAAAGGAGAATACAACCAGGCCCACCCACGGCGAGAATGATTCGAACGGGGACATGACCCAGTCCGTCATCCGAAAACTAATCCGGTTTATTGCATCAACCATGATCCGGGGCTCCGCGAGTCGGGTTTTGTCGGGGCGTGACTTGGGAGCGGAGTGGGAGTGTACCGCATCGTTCTTTCGCCTTCATGCTATTTCAGATCGGATGCCGAGGTGGGGTGCCCCAACGGAACGGCTTACCCGTCCATGTATGCTGGCGGGGTTATTCCGAACAGTTCCAGGATGGTGGGGCCGATGTCCATGAGCTGTATGTCACCGGAGGTCTTCACGTCGCGGTTGGCGAACAGAACCCCCGGCACGATTTCCGGGTCCACGCAATGATCTCCCCTCCAAGCCTTGTTGTTGTCGCTGAAGACCGGGCCGTCGGCCCGCCCGACGGCGGCCTCCCACGATGCTCGGTACCCGTCCGCGTATCCGACAATCAAGTCCGGCCCATCGTCACGGTAGGCACCCTCGTAGGTCGTCGCTGCATCATACACGCGTCGAATGGGATTCTGGCCGGTTTCTTCGTCGACCAGCGTCTCCAGCTGGCGGATCAGTTCCTCCTTCAGCGGATCTGCCTCGCCTGGTGCAACGATTCCTTGCTTCTCGCGCCCGGAACGGTTGAGGTAGATCCCGCTCAGTCCGAAGGTGTAGGCTCGGGTATTTCCCCAGTCGATTCCCTGCAGGTATTGTGTGGCCTCGCACCCCGTACGGGTTCTCAAATACCTGTGCTCCCGCATCCATGCGTTCAGGTTCACGCCGCGGCGGAACGTGGAGAAGCCGTGGTCTGAGATGACAAGAAGCACGTCCTTGCGACCGGTCATGCGATGTAGCCGGCCTACCAGGTTGTCCATCCGGATATACATCTGGTCAATGATCTCGTCGTAGGAAGTCTCGAGTTCATTCCCGGGCTGACTCCCGCTGTCATGCGCGGTTTGAAGGAACATATGCTGAATGCGGTCCGGGGCGTCGAAGACGCAAACGCACAGTCCTTTCCGGATTCGCTTCACGGACTCGATGAACATTTGTTCTCTTTCCGCATGGATGCTGTACGCCTGTTCGAGAAACGCGTCGTCATCAAGGATTTTCTCGTTCCTCGCCCAGGTATCCTCGGCAAGCCCCAAGGTTGCAAAGGGGCCCTGCAGCTTGGCTAGATGGATGGAGTAATAGGGGGGATGCGAAACCGGCAGGGCGGGGCGCTCCGGGTCGATCTGGA
>CAZTAB010000052.1:0-6565 GCA_964611475.1 uncultured Verrucomicrobiota bacterium
CGAAGGTCGAGCGCGCGGCGCGGCACAAGGGCAAGCGGCGGCCGGAGCATGCGCTGTCCTGGTTGGGGTTATGTACAACTCCTGTCATCGTGTACTCTCCCGCATCTACGCGCTGAAGCACCTGACGGTGGACGGCGTCGTGGCCACGACGCCCTACTACATCCCGCCCCGGCAGGAGGACCTGGTTTCCTTCTATCGGACCATCGCAGACCGCTCCCCGCTCCCCCTGTACCTGTATGACCTGCCAGGCATCACAAAGACGTCGATCGAAATCCCGACCGCCGAAGCGCTCATGGGCCACCCGAACATCCATGGAATCAAGACCGGGGTCCTCCGCACGGCAAGAAGTCTCCTGCACAGCCCAGCGCAAAACGGGTCCTTTCACATCCTATTCTCGGAACTGGACCTGCTCGATCTCGGTTACGCCTGGGGTCTGCGCAAATGCCTCGACGGAATATTCTCGGCCCTGCCGGAGATCGCGAGGTCGTTCGCGAACGCACTGCGGACGGAAGACATGGAGGCGCTCCGAAAATCACAGGACACACTCTCGGCAGTCCGGGACCGGCTGCAAGGCCTTGGAATCTTCCGTGCATACAGCGAGTTGATGAACCTGCAGGGGTACGAGGGAAACTTCGCGCCTGACTACGCGCCCCCCCTAAGCGACGAGGAGCGGAACGTTGTGAAGTCGGTCGCAGACGGAGCCATGCCGCAGTGACCGCCCATTATCTCCAGCAGCTCCGGAACAACGAGGATATCGAACCGTGTCTCGGTGTCGTCATGCCGGTGTTCAACGAAAAGAACACCATCGGGCAGGTGGCCGCCATGGTGCTGAAACAGCGGCCCGTCCAGGAGTTGATCATCGTCGACGACGCCTCTACCGACGGTACCACGGAAATTGTCCGGGGGCTGGAGGAGGAGCATGCCTGCGTCCGTGTGCTCCAGCACGAAACAAATCAGGGCAAGGGAGCCGCGCTCCGCGCCGGCTTCGAAAAAGCAAAGGCGCCCTACGTGGTCGTGCAGGACGCGGACCTCGAGTACGACCCGCGCGAATACCACCTTCTGCTCGAACCGGTCCTGGGCGGCAAGGCCGACGTTGTCCTGGGGTCCCGGTTCATCGGGTCCGGACCGCACCGCGTTCTCTACTACTGGCATTCCGTCGGCAACAAACTGATCACCACCCTGTCCAACATTTTCACCGACCTGAACCTGACCGACGTGGAATGCTGCTACAAGCTGTTCCGTCGTGATGTCCTGGGGCAGCTTTCACTACGGGAGAACCGGTTCGGGATCGAACCCGAAATCGTCGCCAAGGTCGCGCGCCTCCGCCACCGGATATACGAAGTGCCGGTGTCCTACCACGGGCGAACCTACCGTGAGGGAAAGAAGATCGGGTGGCGCGACGGCTTCTCTGCCGTTCGCTGCATCGTGAGGTACAACCTGGCCAGCTAACCGCTCCGTTCAGCAGATTTTGATGGCGCGTTCGGCCCAACTCCAGGCTACAGCCCTTCGGGATACTCACCTTTGCGCTGCAACCGCGAGGGCGGAGCAATCCTGCAGCCGGTTGCCTAGTCCAGGGGGAACCACCCGGCAGTTTTCGGCGTACTCGGGAAGCGCCTGCCGGCGGAACCGGGCCTCCACGCACCGCAACCAGTCCTCCCCGAGGTACAACGACAGGCTTCCGAGGACAATGACATCCGGGACGAACACGTCCGCCACCATCGCGCAGGCATCCCCGACCGCCCGCGCGTTGGTGAAGAGAACCTCCCGCGCATCGGGATCCCCGCCTGCGGCCAGCGTTCCAATCTCCGAGGGATCAGGCGGTGCGGTGCCCCAGCGGTCCGGGAATTGCCAGGCCGCCAGGAGTCGCAGAGAGGTTCCCGACGCATACGATTCGAAGCACCCTTCCTTGCCGTAGGCCACGGGCCCTTCGTCACGGTAGCGAACGTGGCCCACTTCCGGCGACCTGCCGTCCCTGCCGTAGTAGGGTACGCCGCCGAGGAGGATTCCCGCGCCAAATCCCGTCCCGCAGGTCAGATAGACCAGCCGTTCCGCCCCGTCACCGGAACCCCACCGGTGCTCGGCCATCGCGCAGGCGGCTGCATCGTGGTCCACGCGAACCGGCAAGCCCACCCGCTTCTCCAGTATCGACAGCAACGGCACGGAATCCCATCCCGGCAGATTGGGCGGTGAATGAATGATCCCCCGGTTCGCGTCAAGCGGCCCTCCGATGGAGACGCCCACGCTCCGGATTCCATCATGCGCGCCGCACAACACCTTCGCTCGATCGACGAATTCGCCGATCATCGCATCGGGGCCACGGTCGGTCCGGGAAGGCCACTGCTCCCGGTCAAGAATCCGTCCGTCGTCGCAACCTGCCACCACGGAACAATTCGTTCCGCCCACGTTCAGGCCGCAGAGAGTGGCGTTCAGCTCTCGTCCACCACGGGATTGGTAAGCTCGCCAATGTTCTCGACCTCAATGGTGACGGTGTCGCCATCGTTGAGGAAGACGGGCGGCGTTCGGGCCACACCCACGCCCTGGGGTGTCCCCGTGAAAATCACGGTGCCGGGTTCGAGCACCGTGCTTCCGCTGAGGCTTTCGATCAGCGTCCGGACATCGAAGATCATGTCACTGGTGTTGTGATTCTGCATCACTTCGCCATTGAGTATGGTCTTGATATTCAGGTTGTTGGGGTCGGCAATCTCGTCGGTTGTCGTCAGGCAGGGGCCCAGCGGGGCGAAGGTGGCGAATGTTTTTCCTCGGCACCACTGGCCGTCACCCCACTCGAGTTGCCAGTCGCGGGCACTTACGTCGTTTCCGCAGGTATAACCCAGGACATAATCCAGCGCATTCTCCTTCGTCGCGTTCAGGCAACGCTTTCCAATCACCACAACCAGCTCGCACTCGTAGTCCACCTTGTCGCTGCGAAGATGCCGCGGCAGGACGATGGGATCGCCCGGGTGGTTCACGCTGCTGGAGGTCTTCATGAAAAGGAGCGGCCTCTCCGGCAACGGCTTCCCCCCCTCCTTCGCATGTTCCTCGTAGTTCAGGCCGATGCAAAGGATATCCACCGGATGTACCGGGGAAAGCAGCTTGCTGACGGTCGCCGGCGCCCCCGAATCATTGTATTCCCCGTAGATGTCGCCTTCGATCAGCGTGGCCGATCCGTCATCGTGCTGCCGGCCATACCGCTCGTTTTCATTCTCGTCCAGAAATCGAATGATCTTCATCCGTGCTCTCCCGTTCGTGGTAAGTAAAGGCCGGGCAGCGTTCATGGAATCGGCGAGAAGGTCAAGCAAAAGCCGTTCGCAAGACAGATCCCCCGCCCGTGCGTCAGCGGATTTCAACAGCGTGAGACGCCACCTGGTCCCAAACCAATTTCGAGATGGGCTCCGACTGAAAAATGGCGGTTGATCCGCCGGCGGGAACCCCGTGGGGGCCGGAAACCGAGCTTCCGATCACGTGGCCCTCGGCATCGACAAGAACAAGCGCTACGGTCACGGTCACATCCTCGCCGCCCCGGTTCTCGACCGTCGCGCTCCACGTGTACTTCACGAGGTCGTTTCCGACATCCGTATGCTCAACCGACACCTGGCCCAAATCAACGCCCTCCGCGGTTGCAAGCAACGGCAAAACGAATGGAACCAGCAGCACCGAGAGGAGGAGCAGGGCCCATGCCGGATACAGGGAATCAGGGCGGAGACGAATCATGCTTCAGATCTCCTCCCGTGTCACCCGCATCACCTCTTCGATGGTCGTCTGGCCCTCCCGGGCCAGCTTCCACCCGCTGCTTCGAAGCGTCTTCAACCCCTGCCGCAACGCCACATCCATGAGTTCATGGGTGGGGGCCCGGGACGCCGCCCGTGACATCAGCTCTCCATCCATAGACAGGATCTCGAAGATTGCCCTCCGGCCGCGGAAGCCCGTGAACCGGCAATGCGGACATCCGCGGTGGGTGTAAAACGTTCCATCCGCCGTGCCTCCCGGGCAAAGGTCGGGGATCTTCTCCAGGACACTTCGGCTCAGTGTCCGGGGTTCCCGGCACCGCATGCAGAGGCGCCGCACAAGACGCTGGGCAATCACGCCCTCCACGCTGGAGGAAACCAGGTAGGGCTCGATACCCATGTCGATGAGACGCGTGATCGACGAAACCGCGTCGTTTGTGTGCAGCGTGCTGAACACGAGATGACCGGTCAGCGCTGCGCTGGTGGCGATGGATGCTGTCTCCGGGTCGCGGATCTCCCCAACCAACACCACGTCGGGATCGTGGCGAAGGATCGACCGAAGCCCGCTGGCAAAGGTAAACCCGATATCCGGCCTCACGTGAAGCTGAGTAATGCCGTGAATCTGGTACTCCACCGGATCCTCGATGGTAACGATTTTCCGGTCCTCCATGTTCAGGCTTTCCAGCGCGGCATACAGGCTCGTTGTCTTTCCGCTTCCCGTCGGCCCGGCAAACAGGATGATTCCGTGCGGACGCTGCACCAGTCGATCGAATGTATCCCGCTGATCCGGTCGCAGACCCAAGTCCTCAATCGTCAGGAATGTGGTCACACGGTTCAAAATCCGGAGATTGACCGCCTCCCCGTGGGGCGTCGGCAGCACCGACATCCGTATGTCGTACGAGTGCTCGTTCTCCTCGAACGTGAACCGCCCGTCCTGCGGCAGACGGTGTTCGGCAATGTTCATCTGACCCAGAACCTTCAATCCAGATACGATGGCCCGGTCACATTCCTTGATACCATCGGGCAGCGACACGGAGCTCAGACTGCCGTCAATCCGGAAGCGGATTCGAAGATCCTCCTCGTAGGGCTCGACATGAATGTCCGTCGCCTCTGCGCAAACCGCTTCGCTCAACATTTCGTCGATAAACCCGGGGATGTCCACCCGCTGCATCTCGACCTCCCCCCCGGGTTCCTCCATTCCACCCTCGGCATCCCTCGATCCGGTGAGACCGAGAAAAGATTTCAACCCGATCCCGTAGTAGTGATTGATGCTCTCCCGGATATCGGCGCGGGTGCAAAGGAGCCAGCCCACAGGGTGATTCACCAACAGCCGCAGCCGATCCTCCTCCGTCACTTCCCGGACATTGTCGGTGCCAAGCAGCAGGATTCCGGCTTCGAGTCGAACCGGCATGACATTCGACTGGGCTGCAATGCGCGGCGCGATCTGCGCCACAATGTTCCGGTCGATGCCCGCCTCGGCGAGGTTGACGACCGGCAGTGCCGTTATGTCCGAAAGCACCTTCAGCACATCCTCCTCCGGGATGTGTCCACTGTCGACCAGCAGGTGCTCCAGCGGCACACCGGAGGTTGATGCCGTTTCCTCGAGATCCCGGAACTCAGCCGAAGAAATCCGGCGGTCTCCCGCAAAGGCGCCGCGAAGCTGCTGCCTGACCAGGGGACGGGTCCAGTAGGCGCCGGTCTTGGTGGACGTGGACGAATTGGGATTCATGACATTACGGATCGTGGACTTCGATTCTGGCCGAGTGATTCACGGGAAGTTTCCAGGTTCTGTCTTCCCCGCCAGCCAACATCAGCAGACGCGAATCGAATTTCTTGACCGTAAACACGTCCAGCTTCTCCCCCACTCCATAGAATTTCATCGTACCGCTTCCCGAATTTTCGACCAGCGCCATCTCCGTCTTGTCCGGTCGCTCCATCAAGCCGTGATAGATCAGGCGAACAATCCGAGCTGGCTCCGACAGCGTCGGCGCCAGCTCGGGCTCCGGTTCGAAGACCGGGGCTGGCCTCTCCGGATTTCCCACATCCGCAAGGGTCTCCAGATAGCTTTTCAGGTACTCCGACGAAAACGGGCTGGGAAGGTGCTGGCTCGATACCCGGTCAGGCGTCACGGCTGAATCGGGATCGATCGGGGCATCCTCCGAGGGGGAAGCCCAACCTTCAATGCTTCCGGAATCGCCCCATCCGGCAAATCCGATGTGCAGGATCGCTCCGGCGGATACCGCTGCACAGACACTGATCATGACCAGCGCGACAATCCGGACATCCACCCGCGCCAACCATTTCCAAAACCGGTCGTTCACTCTCCACTCCTTCGTCGTCCACGCGGGCGGGGCTCCTCCGCCTCGCTATTCTCCGTGCCCTCAACCGACGACGCCCGCAGGACGTTGGTACCGCTGAACGGTTCGGCGCCGCACACGGCGAGAATGCTCAGCGGCGAGTCCGGCTCCCGGCCAACCTTTTCGATCTGAAACCTCCGCAACGCAAAAAACCGGCCCTCACCCTGTAGCGACTCCAAGAAGGACAATGCCGCGTCCAGGGTGCCGGTCATGCGAATCAGCACGGGATATTCGACCAGCACGGGAACGGGCTCCCCCTCGGCAAACACCGGCAGCGGTGGAAGCGTCTGCGCCATCTGGACCGACTGGATGCCGCTCTCCATGCACTGGTACAACAGCTTCACCAGAGAGGCCAGTTGCCACAGCCGTTCCTCCGGATCCTCGGCCTCCAGGCTCGCCTCCTCAATGCCAAGATCCCTCGGAAGCTCGATGCCCAGTTCCGCCGCGCGCGCCATGAGTTGAGACCTTGCCTCGATCAACTGC